>JALZHT010000316.1 GCA_030860645.1 Acidobacteriota bacterium | reverse complement strand
CTGACCGGCGTCTCGGCGCGGCTCAGGTCGCTGATCGGCTTCATCTCGCCGTCAACCTTCAGCTCGAAGTCTTCGAGCCGCAAATCAACGACGGCCCGCCCGCGCGCGTCTACCACCGTCGCCGGGATGAGCACGAGGTTGGTGTCGACGCGGACGACCTCGTCCTCGTCAACCTCCTCGGGGACCGAAGCCTCACCTTCCTGCTGTTGCTGCGCGGCCGGGGCTTCGGCCTTCGGGCCGACCGTGCGCGGCCGGACGTAGGGCGTGGGCGAAGGCGTGGGGCTGTTGCCGTTCTGCTGGGCGGCCTGCGCGGCCGCGTGCGCGGCGAGCAGGAGCGCGGCGGACAGGAGAAGGCGGTCGGGCCGAGGCACGGCGCGGCGGGGCCGGCGCGGGGCGGGAAAATTCTGATGAGGCGTTTTCGAGGTCAAGGCGTGTTCTCCCCGGTTCGAACCGTCCACGCGGGGCTGTCGTGTCGAGCTGAAGGCGTGGCGGGCACGTCTTCGGGAGTGGCGGGCGGCGCTGGCGTCCGGCCTTTCACTTCGCGGCGTAACCGTCGGAAAGGGCGAATGGCCCGGCATTTCCGGCGCGCTCGGCCCGTATGCTAACACCTGGAAGGCTTTAACGACTAGTAAACTCTCGGAAAAGTTGCTTCGCGGTGCGGGCGCGAGAGCCGCCGCGCGGCCCGCCCGTGCGCGCTTGACACCCCCGTAAGGCGTTTGCTAACTTAGCCTTCCGCTTGGTCGAAGCGTTGTTTGGTAATGCAGTTTGGAGGCACGTAGCTCAGCCCGGTAGAGCACTACCTTGACACGGTAGGGGTCTGCGGTTCAAATCCGCACGTGCCTACCATTTCTCTTTTTCGACAGCGAGCTCCGGAAGACCCGAGCCTGTAGATGTTGACCCGAACGCGAACTACGTTCCGATTCTAGTCAACGCGACACCCGCCGACCGGGCGGGCCGCGCGGCGAGGGCGCTTCTGTCGAATCCGATCTGTAGGGCAATCCCTTTCGGGGACGGCAAAATTCGGTTGACGCTTTCTTTCGTCCGCGGGCCGAGCGGCAGGCGCGAGGCTTTCCCGCCGGCAGTCCGCGCGGCTTCAATCCGCGGCCGCGCGCGCCGGTCACTGACGACCGCGACGAAGGAAGCAAGAGCGATGAGCAACATCACCGTACAAATCAACGGCGGCCAGCCCGCCGAGGTGCCGAGCGAGGCCACCGTCGCCGAGGCGCTCAAGCGTCTCGACCGCGAGGCGGCCAAGCAGGCGCTCGCCGCGAAGGTCAACGGCCGCGAGTTCGACCTCTCGCGCCGCCTCGGCGAGGCCGCCGGCAACGGCGAGCCGCTGAAGGTCGAGCCGGTCATGCCCGGCACGCTCGAAGGTCTCGACGTGATCCGCCACTCGACGGCGCACCTTTTGGCCGCCGCCGTGCTCGACCTCTTCCCCGGCACCAAGCTCGGCGTCGGCCCGGCGCTCCTGGAAGACCCGCGCTACGGCTTCTTCTACGACGTGATCGCGCCGCGCCAGCTCACCGACGAAGACCTGCCCGCCATCGAGAAGCGGATGCGCGAACTCGCCAAGCGCAACCTCGCCTACCGCCGCGAGGTGGTCGCGAAGGCCGACGCCCTGCGCATCTTCGAGGAGCGCGACGAGCCTCTGAAGTGCGAGTTGATCGCCGACAAGGGCGGCGAGGAGGTCAGCGTCTACTACATTGACGGCTCGCCCTTCATAGACTTCTGCCTCGGCCCGCACGTGCCGAACACGAACCGCCTGAAGGCGTTCAAACTGCTCTCGCTCTCGGGCGCGTACTGGATGGGCGACGCCGAGCGCCCGCAGATGCAGCGCATCTACGGCACCGCCTTCGCTACGCAGGAGGAGCTGGACGCGTGGGTCAGACAGCGCGAAGAGGCCGAGCGGCGCGACCACCGCCGCATCGGGCGAGAACTCGATCTCTTCTCGATCCAGGAGCAGTACGGGCAAGGGCTGATCTTCTGGCACCCGCGCGGCGCGGTCATCCGTAAGGCGATGGAGGACTACCTCTACGAGGAGCTGAACGCCCGCGGCTACACCTTCGTCTACACGCCGCACATCGCGCGGCGCGAGCTGTGGCAGTTGAGCGGCCACGAGCAGAACTACGGCGACTCGATGTTCGCGCCGACGAAGCTCGAAGAGACCGAGTTCCGCCTGAAGCCGATGAACTGCCCGTTCCACATCGGCATCTACCGCTCGCAGCAGCGCTCTTACCGGGATTTGCCGCAGCGCTACGCCGAGATGGGCACGGTCTACCGGGCGGAGCTGTCGGGCACGCTCCACGGGCTGATGCGCGTGCGCGGCTTCACCGTCGACGACGCGCACCTCTTCTGCACGCCCGCGCAGGTGCGCAAGGAGATCGGCGACTGCGTTGACTTCGTCGTTGACGTGCTCAAGACCTTCGGCTTCGAGAAGGTGAAGTTCGAGCTGTCGGTCAAGGGCAGCGACACGAACAAGCAGTGGCTCGGCGCGGGCGAGGACTGGGCGCGGGCCGAGGCGGCGCTCGCCGAGGCGCTCGACGGCCGCGGCGTCGAGTACCAGCGCATCGAGGGCGAGGCCGCCTTCTACGGGCCGAAGATTGACTTCAAGATCGAGGACGCCATCGGCCGCCTGTGGCAGCTCGGCACCGTCCAGTGGGACTTCAACCTGCCGGAGCGGTTCGAGCTGGAGTACGTCGGCGAGGACAACCGCCCGCACCGGCCCGTGATGGTGCACCGCGCGCTGTTCGGCTCCATCGAGCGCTTCTTCGGCGTGCTCATCGAGCACTACGCGGGCGCGTTCCCGCTGTGGCTCGCCCCGGTGCAGGCGGCGGTGCTGCCGATCACCGACCGCGCCAACGACTACGCCGGACGCGTCGCGCGCGAGTTGCGCGCGGCGGGCCTGCGGGTCGAGACGAACCTGCGCGGCGACAAGATCGGCGCGAAGATTCGGCAGGCGCAGTTGCAGAAGGTTCCCTTCATGCTCGTCGTCGGCGACCGCGAGATGGAGGAGGGCAAGGTCGCCGTCCGTGAACGCTCAAAGGGTGACATCGGCGCGATGTCGGTCGAAGAATTCCGGGGGCTGGCGCGGCGACTCGTTGACTCGCGCTCGCTCGCGAACGAATAGTTTCGGGTTTAAAGTTTCGAGTTCCGAGTTACTGTTTGTCTTTAACTCGGAACCCGAAACCCGCAACTCGAAACTCTAACTGAGGAGGTGTAGGTATTCCGTCATTTCGAGGACGCGGGCAGCGCCCGGACAACCGTCGCGCCCCCGCCACGCGCATCAACGAGAGAATCCGCGTCCCGCAGGTGCGGGTGATCGCCGAGGACGGCGAGCAGCTCGGCATCATGGACACGCGCGAGGCCGTCCGGCTCGCCCGCGGGCAGGGGCTTGATCTGGTCGAGGTGGCCGCCACCGCCGACCCGCCCGTCTGCCGCATCATCGACTACGGCAAGTTCACCTACGAGCAGAAGAAGAAGGCGAGCGAGGCCAAGAAGAAGCAGGTCATCATCACCGTCAAGGAAGTCAAGTTCCGCCCCGGCACCGACGACCACGACTACCACTTCAAGATGAAGCACTCGCGCGAGTGGCTCCAGGAGGGCGACAAGGTGAAGGCCACGATCTTCTTCCGCGGGCGCGAGATCACGCACCGCGAGCTGGGCGCGCAGCTTCTCGAACGGTTAGAGAAAGACCTCGCCGACGTGGGCGAGGTCGAGGCCCGCCCCCGCATGGAGGGCAACCAGATGTTCATCATCCTCGCCCCGAAGCGTCAGAAGACGGCGAAGCACGAAGGCCCCAAGCCCGACGGCAACGTCAAGCAGGGGCCGCCGCTGCCGCCGGGCGCGGGCGGGATGGTGCAGTCGTAGGAATTTTAGATTTTTGATTGGCGATTTTTGATTCAGCGACCAGAGGCGGCCCGGCCGCCCTCTTCCAATCGCCAATCAAAAATCTAACATCGCAAATCGCTGGAGGTCATCATGCCGAAACTGAAGACGCACAAGGGCGCGGCGAAGCGCTTCCGCACGACCGCCACGGGGAAGGTCAAGCGCGGCCACTCGCACGCGCGCCACATCCTGACGAAGAAGACGACCAAGCGGAAGCGCGCGCTCGACATAGACGTGCTCGTCTCCGAGTCCGACGAAGTCCGCATCAAGCGGATGCTGCCCTACGGGCGGAGCTAAAAAATCAGATGCCGGGTGTCAGGCGCTAGATGTGAGAAGGTGTCTTTATATCTGACATCCGGCCTCTAGCATCTCTTTTTGAAGGGGGTTTTTGAGTCATGCCGAGGGCAAAACGTGGGAACAAGCGCACGGAGAAGCGCAAGAAGATACTCGACCTGGCGAAGGGCTACCGGGGGACGAAGTCGAAGCTGTACCGCTCGGCCAAGGAGTCGGTCGAGCGCGGGCTGAAGTTCGCCTACACGGGGCGCAAGCTGAAGAAGCGCGACTTCCGCAGCCTGTGGATCGTCCGCATCGGCGCGGCCGCGCGCGTCAACGGGCTGAACTACTCGCAGTTCATGCACGGCCTGTCGCTCGCGGGCATCGAACTCGACCGCAAGGTGCTCGCCGACCTCGCCGCCAACTCGCCCGACGCCTTCGCCGAGCTGGCCGGGCAGGCCCGCACCGCCATCGAGAGCAGGCCGCAGCCCGTCGCCGCGGCGTGAAGTGAAGAGA
>JALZHT010000315.1 GCA_030860645.1 Acidobacteriota bacterium | reverse complement strand
GCCGACGACTGAGAGCGCGGGCCTTCAGGAAAAACATGGTGACAAACCCCCTTCTAAGCTGACGCGGCGGCCGAAATGTGTGCTGATGTCGCGGAGGATGAGACCGAAGGATAGCATAAGAAAAGAAAGGGAGGGGCGTCTTTTTACGCCCCTCCCGGAATCTTCCACGCGCCCTCGGGGGGGATCGTGAAAGCAATCAGTTTAGAACTGGAACTTGACGCCCAAGCGGAGCGCCGACGGGAACTGGAAGATCGTCCCCGTACCGTAGAACGGGTTCGGGACGGGCGCGATGCCCGGCGCGCCGCTGTTGATGAGGAACGTCTCGTCCTCGCGGATGGCGCGCTGCGCGTTCGTCACGTTGAACCAGTCGAGCTGGAACCGGAGCTGGCGGTCTTCGCCGAGGTTAATCGGGTAGTACGCGCCGAGGTCCAGGTTGTAGGTCGTCGGCGTGCGGTTGCGGCCCGTCAGCGGGTTGATCGCCGTGCCGCGCGGGACGCACGAGAGGCCCGGAATGCAGAAGCCCTCGTTGTCGCCGTAGAGCGGGTGCGGGACCAGCGCGTTGAACGGGATGCCCGACTGCGCGCGGAACGAGGCGCTCGTCAGCAGGCCGAACGGCCAGCGGTAGCTGCCGTCGAACTTGAACTGGTGCGGGCGGTCGTTGGGCAGGCGGCCGTACAGGCCGTTGAGCAGGCTGACGAGGTCGAACAGCGAGGTGATGTTCGGGTCAGACTGCCCGTTGTCGTTGCGGAACAGGCCCTCGTAGTTACCGATCAGGCTGGAGTAGACGTAGGAAGCGATGAACTGGTAGTTGTTCGTGAAGCGCTTCGTCGCCGAGAACTCCAGCGCGCGGTAGTAGCGGCGGGCGCGGCCGAAGCACTGCGCCGTCGGCGCGCCGCCGGTGCCCGTGCAGGCCAGGTCTTCGGTCGTGACCGGGTTCGCCAGGTCCACGGTGCGGCCCGGGTTGAAGATGAAGTAGTGACCGCCGTCGTCGAACGAGCCGTCCTCGATGACGTTGTCCTGCGCGCGGTAGATGCCGCGGAAGTTCAGCGCCAGGTCCTTGACGATCTCGTACTCGATGCCGGCCGTGTACTCGTCGACCGACTGCGGCGAGAGGCCGGGGTCAATCGGCGTCGGGTGGTTGCCGAGGTTGCCGAAGTTGACGAGCGTCGTCGAGCCGGGGACGCCGTTCAGGCGACTCACGTTCAGGTTGAAGTCGTTCTGAATCTCGCTGCCCGAGGCGCGGACGTTCACGTCGAGCGGGATCGGCGTCTCGATGAAGCGCGCGAAGTTGGCGAACACCTTCCCGCGGCCCTCCCCGGTGAAGTCCCAGATGAAGCCGAGGCGCGGCTGGAGGTTCGCGATGAAGTCGTTCAGCGCGATGTACTGGAGGTCGCCGAGCGAGTACGCCTGCTGGTAGTCCCAGCGGACGCCCAGGTTGAGCTGGAGGTTGCGCGTGGCCTTAAAGTCGTCCTGGATGTAGAAGCTCTCGGTGTTCGTCGTCGTGAACTCGCCCCTGGTGTTGAGGCTGAAGTCGCGGGCGCGGACCACGTCGAGGAGCAGGAACGGGTTGGTCGGGTTGATGGAGACCGCGCCGGTCACGGCGTTCGTGATGCCGGTGCCGGCGAGCGCGCCGCCGGCAATCAGGCGGTTGACGTTCGCCGTGCGCGAGGCGCTCGGGCAGGTCACGGTGTTGCCGGAGCGGGCGCAGATGGCCCAGCGGTTCTCGATGCGGTACGGCCCGGCCGGGACGCCCTCGGCGCTGAAGTTGAGCGCCGGCCCGGTCGAGAGCGTGTTGATGCGGTAGCGGTTCTGGTTGAACTCGAAGCCGTACTTGAAGGTGTGCTTGCCCCAGATGTTCTGGAGGCGGGCCGCGAACTCGTAGCGGTCGCGGTCCTGCTCAGACTGGAGGCCGAAGCCCTGGCGGACGAAGTTGCGCTGGACGGAGCCGCCCGAGCCTTCGACGTAGGCGAGGCGCAGGCCGTTCGCGGCGACGACGTTCGTCTCGACCGGCGTCACGATGGAGTCGCCACGCAGCACGGCGAAGCGGTCGGTGACGAGCGTCTCGTTCGCCAGCTCCGGCAGCGTGTTGGCGCGCTGGAAGTGGAGGCCGAAGGAGAACTCGCCGATGAAGTTCGGCGAGAAGGTCGAGTTCAGGCGGGCGGCGTAGTTCGAGCCGCCGGTCTCGACCCGGCCGCGGAAGCTCGCCGGGTTGGCGCCGAAGCCGGAGAACCCGAAGAGGTGGCCTTCCTGCGTCGTGAAGTCGCCGAAGGTCGAGAAGTTGAGCGTGTGGTTGATGGACGGGCCCCACGTGATCTTGCCCGCGTAGAACGGGGTGTTGATCTCGTTGTTGACCTCGTTCAGGAAGGTCTGCGTCAGGAAGTAGTTCTTGCGCCGCTGCGGGTTGAAGGCGCCGAAGAACCAGAGCTTATCCTTGATGATCGGGCCGCCGATGTCGACGCCGGCGTCGATCTCGGAGAAGCCGTTCGGGGCCGCGCCCGTGAACGGGATGGCCGAGCTCTTGACCTCGCGGACCATGCCCTGTGTGGTCAGGTAGCCGAAGACGTCGCCGCGGAAGTCGTTCGAGCCGCTCTTCGTGATGACGTTGAAGACGCCGCCCGTCGACTTGCCGATGTCGGCGCCGTACGCGCCCGTCAAAACCTGGACTTCCTGCACGAACTCGAACGGCAGGTTGGCGCCCGAGCCGCCGAAGGCCGGGTCGGAGACGTTCACGCCGTCGAGGATGTAGTTGTTCTCGGGGCCGGACGAGCCGCCCACCGACGGGTCGCGGTCGCGGCCCGAGGCGTCGCGCAGGCCCGAGCGCGAGACGGTCGGCGCAATCGAGTAGAGCGACTGCACGGTGCGCTGCGTCGGGAAGTTCGAGAACTGCTCGGTCGAGACGTTCGTGCCGGTCGTGTTGGTCGAGACGTCAACGGTCGCGCCGGAGCTGGCCGTGACCTCGACGGTCTCGGTCGCGCCCGCGGGGCGCAGGGTGACGGCGAGGGTAGACCTCCTCGTCAGGTTGACTTCGACGTCGGTCTGCTCGAACCGACCGAAGCCGCGCGTGGCCTCGACGGTCACCGTGTAGCGACCCGGCGGGATCTGTGCGATGTTAAAGAAGCCTTCGTCGTTGGTCGTCGCAGACTGCGCGCGGATCAGGTTCGGCCCGGAGACCGAGACCGTCACGCCCGGCACGGCAGCGCCGTTGACGTCAACGACTGTTCCCTCAATCGCACCCGTCGTGGTCGTCTGGGCCACGGCGCTCGCCGTAAAGAGCGAGAGCGCGAGGGCCAGCACGGTCAGGATTCGGATGGGAGTTTTCATGCTAACCATTCCTTTCAGTTGTGTTTAGCTAAACCCAGAAGACACCACTTAAGTTGTGACGCTTTGGCTCAGGAGAATTGCCCGGATGCCCTCACGCAACTCAAAGGCCACCGCCCGCCGCGGCCCCGCCCGCAAACAATAAACTGTTGGAAATCCAAGATTTAGAATGCGCCGGCGGATGCCCCCCGCGCCCCGGCCGCGGCGGTTATTCAAGCTTCGGAACCGAATTTTTGAAGGGACTTCAAATTTTTGAATAAGCCCCGGGGCGGCCGCGGAGGAGCCGCCCCGGGGCCGGACGCCGTGTGCTACAATCGCCGCCCGTCCGCGCCTCCCGACGGCTCCGGGGCGTCGGCCGCCGGACCGAGAATGGCGAGCATCGCTGTCAAACAACTCCAACTCGCGCCGCTCGGCGCCGGCGACCTGATTGACCGCACGGTCAGGCTCTACCGCCGCCACTTCATGGCGCTCATCCGCGCCTCGGCCCCGCCCGTCTTCATCGGGGCGGTCGGGGCCGTGATGTGGTCAATCGGCGTGCGCTCGCTCGCCGCCACCGAGAGCGACGAGCGGCTCGTCCTCTACGTCCTGCTGGCCGCCGCCGGCGTCGTCGTGCGCTTCGTCGGGCTGCTCGCGCAGTTGATCGTGCTCGGCGGGGCGTCGCGCAACCTCGTCATGCACCTGCTGTGGGGCGAGCCGGTCACGGCGCGGCTCATCTACCGTAGCGTGCGCTCGCGCTTCTGGGGCCTGCTCGGGGCGGCGCTGGCGATGTGCGGCTACCTGCTCGTGACGGCCGTGACGGCCGCCGCCGTGTGGTACGTCGCGCTCATCATCTTTTTCGTGGGCGTGGCGCTCTTATTCGCCGGCGGGGGGCCGCCGTCGTGGCTGGTCGTGGTCGCCGCGGCGCTCTTCGTCGGGGTGACGGCCGTGTTCTCGCTGTGGCTCTTCTTCTTCACGTCGGGGCGGGCGGCCTACGTCCCGCAGGTGATGATGGTCGAGGGGCGGGGCGTGTTCGACTCCATCGGCCGCAGCGTCGTCCTGGCGCGCGGCAACGTGCGGCGGCTGATGGCGATGTTCCTGTTCACGCTCGTCGGGGGCTACTCGGCGCTCTCGCTGCTCTTCGTCCCGCTCGGCTGGGCCGCCTACCTGAACGGCGTCAACCCGTTCACGATGGACGCGACGCGCCTGCCCGTCTGGTACACGGTCGGCGCGGAGGTCGCCTTGCAATTGAGCGTCATCCTGCTCGCGCCGGTCTGGATGATGGGACTCTCGCTGCTCTACGTCGACGAGCGCGTGCGCCACGAGGGCTACGACATCGAGCTGCTGGCGGCGCAGCGGCTCGGCGAAATCTCGGCGCTGCCCCGTGG
>JALZHT010000314.1 GCA_030860645.1 Acidobacteriota bacterium | reverse complement strand
CACCAGGCGCGCGAGCGGCGGCGGTGCTTGCCCTTCTTCTTGTGCGCGGAGACGGCCGCGCCGCGGCTCCACTTGGCGAGTGTTTCGGTGACGGGCAGCCCGCCCGCCACGAGCGCGAGGATGAGTGCCGACAGTGTGACGACTCTCAGTCTGTTCATCTTGATTATGCCACCGTTTCCCGCACCACCTCTTCGAGCGTGGTGACGCCGTTTCTGATCTTGTGCAGCCCCGACTCGCGCAGCGTGATCATGCCCTCCTCGATGGCGCGCTTGCGCAGCTCCAGCGCCGACGCGCCGATGAGGATCAGCTCGCGGATGTCGTCCGTCACCTCCATCACTTCGTAGAGGCCGACGCGCCCCTTGTAGCCGGTGTTGTTGCAGGTCTTGCAGCCCGCGCCCTTGTAGGTCTTGAGCTGGCGGGCCTCCTCGGGCTTGAAGCCGACCTCGACGAGCGCCTCGGGCGGGAGCGGGTGCTCGGCCTTGCAGTCGGCGCAGACGCGGCGGATGAGGCGCTGGGCCTGGATGAGGTTGACCGAGGTGGCGACGAGGAAAGGCTCGATGCCCATGTTCATGAGGCGGGAGATGGTCGAGGGGGCGTCGTTGGTGTGGAGGGTGGAGAGGACGAGGTGTCCGGTCAGGGCGGCCTTGATGGCGATCTCGGCGGTCTCGAAGTCGCGGATCTCGCCGACGAGGATGATGTTCGGGTCCTGGCGCAGGAACGAGCGCAGGGCGGCCGCGAAGTTCAAGCCGATCTGCTCCTTCATCTGCACCTGGTTGATGCCCGGCAGGTTGAACTCGACCGGGTCCTCGGCCGTCATGATGTTCGTCTCGGGCTGGTTGAGCGATTGCAGCGCCGAGTAGAGCGTGTTCGTCTTACCGCTCCCGGTCGGGCCGGTGACGAGCACCATGCCGTAGGGCTTCGAGATGTTGCGCTGGAACTTGACGAGCGACTCGGGCTCGAAGCCGAGCTTCGTCATGTCGAGCATCAGCCGCTCCTTGTCGAGGAGGCGGAGCACCGTCTTCTCGCCGAAGAGGGTGGGGAGCGTCGAGACGCGGAAGTCCAGCTCGCGCGAGCGGCCGTGCGACTTGAGCTTGATCTTGATGCGGCCGTCCTGCGGCAGGCGCTTCTCGGCGATGTCGAGCTTCGCCATGATCTTGATGCGCGAGATGAGCGCGTCGCGGAGCCGCATCGGCGGGTGCATCACGTCGTAGAGCACGCCGTCGATGCGGAAGCGGATGCGCATCTCGCGCTCGTACGGCTCGACGTGGATGTCGGAGGCCCCGCGCTGGAGCGCGTCGGCCAAAAGCACGTTGACGAGGCGGACGACCGGCGCGTCCTCGCTCATCCGCGTCAGGTTCGAGAGGTCAATCTCGTCGTCCTCGTCTATGACCTCCAAGCTCTCGGGCGCCTCGGAGTCGAGGTCGAGCGAGTCGAGCGTGAGCGACTCGGTGGCGGGCGGGTGGTTGCCGTTACCGTTGCCGCCGTAGCCCAGAGACTCGTCGGCCGCGCCGACGACTTCGATCTCCTTCGACTGCGTGTAGTAGTGCCCGATGGCGTCCTGGACGCTCGCCTCCGAGACGACGACCGGCTCGATGTTCAGCCCCGTCATGAACTTGATGTCGTCCATGGCGAAGACGTTCGTCGGGTCGACCATCGCCAGCGTCAGCGTCGCGCCGACGCGCGAGAGCGGCAGCACCGAATACTTCTCGGCCACCTCGCGCGGGATCAGGCGGATCACCGAGTCGTCAATGTCGAAGAGTTCGAGGTTGACCGAGGGCACGCCGTACTGCCGGGAGAGCACGGCCGTGATCATGTCGTCCGAGACCATCCCCATCTTGACGAGGTTGAAGCCGAGACGGCCGCCGTGCTCGCGCTGGAATTCCAACGCTTCGCGCAACTGTTGCGGGGTCAGCAAATTTTCGCGGACAAGGATTTCGCCTAGTTTGGCTGACATCGTCGGAGTAGTTCCACGGTTTGAGAGCTGGAAGGGGCGGGGCGGCGGAAACCCGTAAGGCGCGCGCCGAAAGCCGAGTGCACCGCTCGGCTATTTTGACAACGGCGGGCAAACACCGTTTGCCATAAGCATGGTACTGTTTAAACTATGGGCTGTCAAGATGATTGTGAGGGGGCGTCGGGGAAAGCACGAGGCCGCGCCCGAGAAGTGCCCGGGCGCGGCCTCAAGTGTTTGAAAAACGTCCTGGTTACGGGCGGCGGCGGGCCGGCCGCGAAGGCCCCGACGAGGTCGGCTTGACGTTCTCGTTCTCCTTCAGGTAGGTGAGCGACTCTTTGGCCGAGACCTTCAGCGGGTCGGTGTCGGGGGCTTTGTCAACGTAGCGCTGGAGGAAGTTGGCCGCCTCCTGGTACTTCGCCTTGTCGCCCGAGGCGAAGAGCGCGAGGCCGAGGATGCGGTTGGCGTCGACGTTGTCCGGGTCTTCGGCGAGCACCTTGCGGCCCTCGGCGACGGCCAGGTCGATGGCCCCGGCGTCGAAGAGCATCTGCAACGCCTCGGCCTTAAACTTCGCCTTCTTCGCCGCGTCGGTCTCGACGCCGAGGTACTCCTCGTAGGCGCTCCACGCCGCCTGCGCCTGCGTCTGGTCGACTTTCGTCGCCACCAGCCTCATCGCCTGCGCGCGGATGGAGAGGGCCGACAGGCGGTTCTGCGCGTAAATCTGCTGCTGCTGCGGGTCGGCCCCGGCCCCGGTGCTAGCCTTGATGATCTCCAGCGCCTTGAGCGAGTGGGCGGCGGCGTCGGACCAGTCCTTCTTGGCCGCGTCAATGCCCTGCGTCTTGGCGGCGTTGTCCGTGGCCTTGATGGCCGCGTTGTAGCGGTCGACGCCGCGGCGGCGCAGCGCCTCGGAGAGGTTCGTCAGCAGCGCCGGCTCGTCGGGGCGGGCGGCGAGGCCCTCGTTGTAATGCGTGATGGCCTCGTCGAAGCGGTTGGCGGTCAGGGCCTCGTTGCCGGCCTTGAAGGTGCGCGAGATGACCTCGTTCGACTTGGTGATCTCGGCGTTCTTGGCCTCGACCTCCTTGATCTTCCGCTCCCGCTCCTCGCGCGCGGCCTTCGACTCCTTGCTCTCGGCCGCGGGCGCGCCGCCGGCCGCCCCGCCGCCGGAAGCCTCGAACTGCCTGACCTGTTCGAGCGTCAGCTTCGAGCCGTCGCCGGGTTCGAGGACGAAGTCGCGCGTCTGCACCTGCGTGAAGCGCAGGCCCGTGGCGAAGGACGGGCGCGCGCCGGGCGCGCTGACGACGAGCGTGTAGGTGCCGACGAAGGGGAGGCCGGCATGGATGTAGGCCCCCTTCCGGTCGGTCTTGACCTGGAACTGCTGCTTGATGTCGGTGCGGTAGATGTCGATCACGGCGTCCGCGACGGGGACTTGCGTGCCGTCAGCCTGCCGGAGCGTCACCTTGCCGCTGACTTGCGTCACCTGCGCGGAGGCGGCGACGCTGCACGCGGCGAGGACGAGCGCGGCCGCGGCGGTGCGAAAGAAAGTCTTGCTAAGCATGGTCAGTGGTCTCCTACTAACTGATATGTCGGTGGCGCTTCCTTACCTCGGGCGGAGGCCGCGGCTATGATGCCGGCTCGCCCCGGTCAGTTGTCGGTTCGGGATAAATATCATAGCAGCAAAACCGCCGTTTTTGCGAACGTTTAGGCGTAAGGTACGGGGTCGGCGAGGCCCGCCTCGCGGAAGGCGCGCAGGCGCAGGGCGCACGAGTCGCAGCGCCCGCAGGCAAGGCCCTCGGACTGGTAGCAAGACCACGTGAGTTGAAGCGGCGCGCACAGCTCGACGCCGCGGCGGACGATCTCAGACTTGCGCAGGTGAATGACGGGCGTCCTGATCTCGACCCGCGTCTCGGGCCGCGTGCCGAGGTCGACGGCGCGCTGGAAGGCCGCGTAAAACTCGGGCCGGCAGTCGGGGTAGCCGGACGAGTCCTCGGCCACGGCCCCGATGTAGACGCGGCGCGCGCCGATGACCTCGGCCCAGCTCGTCGCAATCGCCAGCAGGTGCGCGTTGCGGAAGGGCACGTAGCTGGTCGGAATTTCGCGCGAGTCGAGGTTCGCCTCCGCGACGGGGACGCCGCCGTCGGTCAGCGACGAGCCGCCGATGCGCGCGAGGTGCTCGATGGAGGTGGCGAGGCGGCGCGCGACGCCGTAGTAGTCGGCCAACTCTTCGAAGGCGCGCCGCTCGCGCCGCTCGGTGAGCTGGCCGTAGGAGACGTGGAGGAAGGCGAGTTCGGCGTTCTCCACGCGCGCGACGGCAGCCGTCACGCACGAGTCCATCCCGCCGGAGACGAGACAGACGGCCAAAGGCGGTGATGAGGAGTGAGTGACGGGTGACGAGTCGTGGCCGGGGGCGCTGCCGCTCGGCCCGGCGGCAGAGTCCGACGAGGATTCTGCGCCAGCGCGGCCTTCATCTTCGCGAAGAAAATCTTTGTCGTCGGGTGAGCCGCCCATCAGACGCCGTGCACCTCCGGCCCCCAGATGTACTTGTGGAGCTGCAACTGCATCCTCGCGTTCCGGAGGCCGCTCGCCGAGACGAGGTCGGCCAGCTCGCGCAGGTCAATCTGGCCCCAGACGGGCGAGACGAGGACGGCGAGGGCGCGCCCCCCGAGCTCGTATTTTTCCACGACTTCGAGCGCGAAGTCCCAGTCTGCGCGGCCGGCGACGACGAACTTGACCTCGTCGCGGTCG
>JALZHT010000313.1 GCA_030860645.1 Acidobacteriota bacterium | reverse complement strand
GCGCGGGCCTGTCTTTTGACTCGGCCGGCTGCGCCTGCGGCGCGCGGGCCGGCGGCGTGCTCGACGCCTGCGTCGGGAACGGCTGCGGCTGGCCGGCGTAACCCTGCTGCTGGTTCTCCGCCGACTCGGTTTTAGGGGAACGTCCCATTCTCAACATTGAAGCAGACCTCCATCGCGAGGGGCCGCCCCG
This sequence comes from Acidobacteriota bacterium, assembly GCA_030860645.1. GTDB lineage: Bacteria > Acidobacteriota > Blastocatellia > Pyrinomonadales > Pyrinomonadaceae > QHXN01. The sequence goes on along the minus strand of JALZHT010000313.1, from coordinate 4,503 downwards.
CGCCCGGCCGGGAGAAAGGGCGGGACGCGTAAGCAAGCCCCTCTGCGCAAATCACCCGCCGCACCCCGAGGGGCGGCGGGTGTGTACAGATGAGTTAAGGGTAATTCAATCGAGGCAAGCGCCCTCTCGGAGGGCGTGCGCCACTATACGCGCCCGCCGCCCGCCGCGTCATTGCGTTGAGGTTATTTTCTGGTTGCGAAGGGGCAAGTCTTCGGCCGGTGGCACGTCGTAAGGTGCATCATGACGGGCGTCGGACAAAACAAAGGGAGGCGTTTGAGCCTCCCCCCGTCGCGAAGATTTGTGATGAGCCGAGCAGGACTCGAACCTGCGACCCGCTGGTTAAAAGCCAGCTGCTCTACCAACTGAGCTATCGGCCCTCGCGCTCAAGCGCGTTGCTGCGGGCATTTTACATGTGGGCCTAAAGGGCGGCAAGCGAGAGACGGAGTTAAGAGGATCGCGGGTCTGAAACGGTTCGCTCGATAGCAAGCCGGATTCACCTACTCCACGACCCACCGGCTGAGCAGCCCGCCGGGGACGAGGATGGTCTGGTTGCGCTCGGGGCCGGTGGAGACGAGGCCGACGGGGGCGGCGAGTTGGGCGGAGATGAAGGCGACGTAGTCGCGGGCGGCCGGCGGGAGGCGTTCGAGGTCGGTGGTGCCGACGGTCGAGGTCTTCCAGCCGGGGAGGGTCTCGTAAACCGGCTCGACGCGGCGGAGGTCTTTCGAGAGGGCGGGGAAGGACTCGCAGGCGCGGCCCTCCAGGCGGTAGCCGGTGCAGACCTTTAACTCGTCGAGTTCGTCGAGCACGTCGAGCTTGGTCAGGGCGACGGTGTCGAAGCCGTTAATCTCGGCGGCGTAGCGCGTGGCGAAGGCGTCGAACCAGCCGCAGCGGCGCGGCCGCCCCGTCGAGACGCCGTACTCGCCGCCGCGCTCGCGGATCAGTTGGCCCAGCTCGGCCTCGGCCTCGACCATCTCGGTCGGGAAGGGGCCTTCGCCGACCCGCGTCGTGTAGGTGCGGACGATGCCGAGCACGCCGCTGATGCGGCGCGGCGCGAGGCCGAGGCCGACGCACGCGCCGCCCGCGGTCGTCGAGGAGGAGGTGACGAACGGGTAGGTGCCGTGATCCACGTCGAGCAGCGCGGCCTGCGCGCCCTCGACGAGGACGGAGCGGCCGTCGGCGACGGCCCGGTTGAGGAAGTGCGTGGTGTCGGTGACGAAGGGCGCGAGGCGCTCGACGAGCGGGGCGATCTCGTCGAAGACCTGTGCGGGGTCGAGTTCGGTGCCGCGGTACTCGCGGATGATGAGGTTGGCGTCCTCGATGTTGCGCTCGATGCGGGCGCGCAGGGTTTCGGGGTCGACGGCGTCGGCGAGGCGGATGCCGCGCCGCCCCGCCTTGTCCTCGTAGGCCGGGCCGATGCCGCGGAGCGTCGTGCCGACCTTCTCGTTGCCGAGGCGCTCCTCGCTCGTGTGGTCGAGGGCGCGGTGCGAGGGGAGGATGAGGTGGGCGCGCGAGCTGACCTTGACGCGCTCGGGCGTGACCTGAAGCCCCTGCGCGGCGAGGCGGTCGGCCTCCTCGAAGAAGGCCTTCGGGTCAATGACCATGCCGTTGCCGAGCACGCAGGTCTTGCCGGGGTGGATGATGCCGGAGGGGATCAGGTGCAGTGCGTAAGAGCGGTCGCCGACCTTCACCGAGTGGCCGGCGTTGTGCCCGCCCTGGTAGCGCGCGACGATGTCGAAGCGCTCGGCCAATAGGTCGACGATCTTGCCCTTGCCCTCGTCGCCCCACTGCGCGCCGACTACAACGATGACTTGAGACATAAGACATTTGCGATTTTAGATTTTTGATTTGCGATTGGAAGAGGGCGGCTGCGCGGCCTCCCAATCAAAAATCAAAAATCGCAAATCTAATCTAAAATCCTCAACTGGCTCTTTCCAGCTTGATCGGCTTCTCGATGAAGTAGAAGCTGCACGTGCCGCGCACCTCGGCGAGGTCGCGCGGGCCGATGGGGAAGAGGCGGCACTGCGAGGGGCGGTCTTCGTAGATGCCGCAGGAGGTCGTGCCGTCGCCGTGCTTCTTCAGGAACGGGCACTTGAAGAGGATTTCGCAGCACGCGCCGCAGCGGTTGCAGTCGCCGCGCCGCAGGCTCAGCGACTCGATCACCTCGCCGCGGCGGAACCTGATCTGGACGAAGCGGCGGAACTTGCCCTGCGCCTGCCGCGCGCGGAACTTCGCGTCCTCGACCGCCCGCGCGCGCTGGCGCGCCAGCCTCTCCTCGAACGAGAGTCGGCGCGCCGCACGGGTCTTGGAAGTTGGTCTCATCGGTCGCGACTGACTGACGGGCGGCGGCGCTCCCGACGCGCCGGCCGGGCCGGGCGGCCCTCCCCGAACACATCAATGGCGCGAGCGCGCGTCCCTCCGCACAACGCTCGCGCCACCACCGCGCGACGGGAGTCAGGCGCTGGCCGCGCCGCTGCTGATGTGCTTGTCAATCATCCGCGAGATGGCCTCCTTCGTGGTCGCGCCCACCACGCGCTCCTCCTCCTTGCCGTTCTTGAAGAGGATGAGCGTCGGGATGCCCTTGATGCCGTAGCGCTGCGACGTGGCCGGGTTGTCGTCCACGTTGAGCTTGACCACGGCGGCGCTCCCCGAATACTTCTCGGCCACCGCCTCGACCGTCGGCGCGAGCATCCGGCAGGGCGCGCACCACTGCGCCCAGAAGTCCACCAGCACGGGCCGGTCGGACTGCAAGACGTCGCCCTCGAAACTGCTGTCGCTCACATCTTTCACGTGCTCACTCATGCCCTGGAATCTCCTTCTAGTGCCCAAATCATCGCGGGCGGGAAAGCGTCGGTGAAACCTTCGGCCCGCGACTCCTAATTAAATACCGGCGGCCTCCACGGGCCGCCCTCACAAATTCGTCAGCGCCTCGTAGACCTTCACGTACTTGCGCGCCGCCGCCTCCCACGAGTTGTCGGCGCGCATCCCGTTCGACTGAATCCTGCGCCACGCCTCGGGCCGCCCGTACCAGAAGAGCGCCTCGCGCAGCTTGCTCATCATCGCGTGCGGCGTGTAAGGCCCGAACTTGAAGCCCGTCCCCGCGCCGCTCGCCGCGTCCCACTCGTCCACGGTGTCGTCAAGCCCGCCCGTGGCGCGCACGACCGGGACGGTGCCGTAGCGCATCGAGTACATCTGGTTCAGGCCGCACGGCTCGAAGAGCGAGGGCATCAGGAAGATGTCGGCCCCGGCCTCGATCTGGTGCGCCAGCGGCTCATGGAATCCGCGGTAGACGGCCACGCGGTGCGGGGCCACGTCCTTCAGCGACTGGAGGAAGCTCTCGTACTCGGCCTCGCCCGAGCCGAGCGCGACGAAGAACGCGCCGGTCTCCAGCAGTTGGTCGGCGGCGGCCTTCACCAGGTCGAAGCCCTTCTGCGCGACGAGGCGCGAGATGGTGGCGACGAGGGGGCGGTCTAACTCTTCCGGGAGCCGGAAGCGGCGCAGCAGGTCGAGCTTGCAGGCGCGCTTGCCGCTCAAATCTTCGGCCGTGTAGTGGGCCGCGAGGTGGGGGTCGGTCGCGGGGTTCCAGACCTCGTAGTCGACGCCGTTGGTGATGCCGATCAGGCGCTCCTGCCGCTGCCGCAGGAGCCAGTCGAGGCCGTGGCCGTGCTCGGGCGTCCGAATTTCGTGGGAGTAGCGGCTGCTGACGGTCGAGATGCCGTCCGAGACCATCAGCCCGGCCTTCAAAGACGAGGCCGCGCCGTTCGACATGAAGACGTTCGACTCCTCGCCGTGGCGGAAGCCGAGGCGGTAGAGGTCGCCGGGGTCGAACAGTCCCTGGTAGGTGAGGTTGTGAATCGACAGCAGCGTCCGCGTCTGCGCGAGGAACCCGCCCCACATCCGGCCCGCCCAGAGCCACGCGACGGCGAAGCCCGAGGGCCAGTCGTTGCCGTGCAGCACGTCGGGCGCGCTCCCGAGCCGGCCGAAGAGCGCGAGGGCCGCGCGGCTGAAGAAGGCGAAGCGCAGGTGGTCGTCGCCGAAGCCGTAGACGCGGTCGCGGTCGAAGTATTCCGGCTCGTCGATGAGGAAAGCGGGCGCGCCGCCCGCCCGGCTCAACCAGACGGGGACGCGGCGGCGGCGTCCGAGCCACTCGACTTCGAGGTTGTCAAAGAGCAGCTCGCCGAGGTGCCGCCGGTCGGTCGTGGCGTAGAGCGGGTGGACGATGAAGGCGTCCACGCCCAACCCGGCGAGCGCCTTGGGCAGCGCGCCCGAAACGTCGCCCAAACCGCCGGTCTTGGCGAAGGGCACGGCCTCGGACGTTAGGAGTGCGACGCGCAAGCCACTTTTACCGACACCGCGCCCACGAGGAGACGCCAGACGACACAAACTTTACTGCTAGAACTGCCCGATACTATGCGAAGCCGCGCCGCTTTTGTCAAGAAACGCCCCGGCGGGGCGTTTCAGTTACGAGTTGCGGGTTTCGAGTTTCGAGTTAAGGCTCTCTTTGCC
>JALZHT010000020.1 GCA_030860645.1 Acidobacteriota bacterium | reverse complement strand
GGCCACGGCGGCGGCCGGTGGGTCGCCCGCGCCCGCGTCCCGTCCACGCTTCCTCGACGAGTTGCGGAGCACGCCGCCGGGCGGGCGCAGGGAGCTTTTGTCCGTGTACTTGCAGCGCGCGGTGGCGAGGTTGCTGAAGCTGCCGGACGCGGGGGCAGTGAACCGTAGCGCGCCGCTGCGCGAGCTCGGGCTCACGTCGCTCATGGCGACGGAACTCGCGCTGGAGTTGGAGGGCGCTCTGCGGCACCAGTGTACGGCGTCGCTCTTCTTCAACTACCCGACGATTGACCGGGTTGCCGACTATCTCCTGTCGGCGGGCGTCGCCGATTCGACCGCGGACGCCGAAGCCGATCCCCTCGAAGCGCCGGTGAGCGCGCCGGCGACACCAGAGCCAGTGCCGGCCGTCGTTGAGACGCGGCAGCAAGTCGAACGCATGAAAGGACAGGACGAGAGCATATGTGGGGTGGAACCGATCGCCGTGGTAGGTCTGGCGTGCCGTTTCCCCGGCGGCGCCGCGAGCCCAGACGACTACTGGCGCATCCTTCGCAGCGGCGTCGACGCCATCTCCGAAGTGCCTGCCGACCGGTGGGACCTCGGCCGTTACTACGACCCGGACCCGGACGCCCCCGGAAAGATGTACACGCGCTGGGGCGGTTTCATCGACTCGCTTGATCGTTTCGACGCCAGCTACTTCGGCATCTCCCCGCGTGAGGCCGAAGTGCTCGACCCGCAGCAGCGGCTCCTGCTCGAAGTCGCCGTGGAGGCGCTGGAGCACGCGGGCTACGCCCCCGACCCCCAGCGCGAGCTGAACGCCGGCGTCTTCGTCGGCATCATGAACAACAACGACTTCGTGAGCCTGAAGGGCATCGCCTTCGACCCCTCACGCGTCAACGCGCATGACAGCACGGGGCACGCCACGTCGGCGGCCGCGGGGCGCCTCTCCTACGCCTTCGGCTTCCAGGGGCCGAGCATCGCGGTCGACACGGCGTGCTCGTCCTCACTGGTCGCCATTCACCTGGCCTGCCAGGCGCTGCGCGCCGGGGAGTGCCAGTTCGCTCTCGCCGGGGGCGTGAACGTCATGATTGCCCCCGAGATTACGGTCTCGTTCTGCAAGACCCGCATGTTGTCTCCCACCGGGAGGTGCAAGACGTTTGACGCTCGCGCCGACGGCTACGTGCGCGGCGAGGGGTGTGGGCTCGTCGTACTCAAGCGGCTTTCCGACGCGCTCCGTGACGGAGACAATATCCTGGCGGTCATCCGCGGCAGCGCGGTGAATCAGGACGGGCGGAGCAGCAGCCTGACGGCGCCCAACGGACTCTCCCAGCAGGCAGTGGTGCGGCAGGCGCTCGCGGCGGGCGGCGTCCGGCCCGCCGAAGTGGACTACGTCGAGGCCCACGGGACTGGGACGGCGCTCGGCGACCCCATCGAATTAGAGGCTCTCGCCGCCGTCCTGGGCGAAGGCAGGGACGCGCAACGACCTCTGCTGGTCGGCTCGGTGAAGACCAACATCGGGCACCTCGAATCGGCGGCCGGGGTGGCTGGCCTGCTCAAGATTATCCTGTCCCTTCAGCACGAAGAGATCCCGCCCCACCTCCATCTGGAGCAGTTGAACCCGCGAACCTCGCTTGAGAGAAGCAAGGTCGCCATCCCCACCAGTCTCACGCCGTGGCCGCACACCGGCAAGCGGCGTGTCGCCGGAATCAGTTCCTTCGGGTTCGTCGGCACGAACGCCCATCTCGTCGTCGAGGAGCCGCCGGAAGAGGCCGCCCGCTCGACCCAGTCGCTCCCGCAGCCGGCCCACCGCCTGCTGGTGCTCTCCGCGCGGAGCCCGGCAAGCCTTCGGGAACTCGCCGCGCGCTACTCCCGCTTCCTCTCGCGGCGGTCGGTCGATGTCGATGACTTGTGCTTCACGGCCAACACGGGGCGGGTTCACCACGCGGTGAGGGCGGCGTTTGTCGGCGCCGACGCCGATAGCCTCAGGGCGAGAATCCAGGCGTTCGCCGGGGGCCGTACCGAAGCGGGCACCGCGACAGGGGCCGCTCCTGCAACCCCGCCGAAGGTAGCCTTCCTCTTCACCGGGCAGGGCTCTCAGTACCCACTCATGGGGCGGCAACTCTTGGCGGTCGAGCCGGTCTTCCGTGCCGCCGTCGAGCGCTGCGCACAGATTATTGACCCGCTGCTCCAGCGGTCGCTCGTCTCCATCCTGGAAGACGAGGACCCGGCCGTCCTGGAGCAGACCCGGTTCGCGCAGCCCGCGCTTTTCGCTCTAGAGTACGCGCTGCTTGAACAGTGGCGGGCGTGGGGCGTTGAGCCGTCATTCGTGATGGGCCACAGCCTCGGCGAATACGTGGCGGCGCTGGCGGCCGACGTCTTATCTCTGGAAGACGGGGCAAAGCTGGCCGTCGCCCGCGGCCGGCTGATGCAGTCCATCCAGACTCGCGGAGGAGCCGCCGCCGTCTTCGCCAGCGAGGATTTCGTCAGGCCGTTCGTGGAGCAGTACCCGGACACGCTCTCAATCGCCGCCGAGAACGCGCCCGAGCGCGTCCTCATCGCCGGGGAAGAGGCTCCGCTCCAAGCCGTCTGTGACGCGCTGGAGGCACGCGGCGTCGAACTGCGACGCATGCTCGGCCTCGTCGCCGCGCACAGCCCGCTCATGGACCCGCTGCTGGATGCCTTCGAGACCATCGGTTCGATGGTGACCTACCACCCGCCGTCCATCCCGCTGGTCTCGACGCGCCTCGGCCGGGTAATCACCCACGCTGAGGTGGCCGACCCGCGCCATTGGCGCGCGCACATGCGCGACAAGGTCCGCTTCCGCGAGGGCATGCAGGCGCTCTACGAGGCCGGGTGCCGTGTCTTCCTTGAGATCGGGCCGAGGAACACTCTGGCGCGGCTGGGAGAGATGTGCCTGCCGGCTGTGGAGGGCGTCTGGCTCCCTTCCCTGAGCAAGGAGAAGCACGACCAGCAGCAGATTCTGGAGAGCCTCGGCGAACTTTATACGCGCGGAGTTCGAGTGGACTGGGAGGAGCGCCACCGGCCCTTCGCCGGGCGGCGTATACCTCTCCCCACTACGGCCTTCGAGAAAAAACGTTACTGGCCCGAGCCCGCCCCCCGGCCGGCGGACGGCCATGGTCGGTTTTTCCAGTCGCCGGCCGGCGCCGATGCGGGCTCCGGTTCGCTGCTCGGCCAACGCCTCCACTCGCCGCTCAAGCAGGTACAGTTCGAGGCGCGGGTGGACGTCGCTTCCCTGCCGCTGCTGGAGGATCACCTCATCTTCGGCTCATTCGTCATGCCGGCGGCGGCTCACTTGGTGCGAGTCCTGGCGGGGGCCGAGCAGTTGGCTGGCCGGAAGCGATTGGAAGTGATGGAGGCCGTCTTCCCTGAGCCGATGGTGCTGCGCGATGCCGGCGACGGCCGTATCGCTCACCTAGTGCTCACACCAAACGACGGCCAGTATGACTTTCAAATCGCCAGCAGCGCCGCGGAGCCGGGTGACGATGCCGACACGACGTGGCGTGTGCATGCGTCCGGGCGGGTGCGCGCGCCGGAAGGCGAGGAGAGAGGATCGTCTCTGACGCCCGCGCTCCGCGAGGAGTTGATCAACTCTTCAGGCGAACAGCTTTCGGGCGAGAACTTCTACGCGGTCCAAGCGGGGCGCGGCTACGGGCTCGGCGCGAGCTTCCGATGGCTGGAACACATCTGGGTTGGTGAGCAGGAGGCGCTGGCGAAGTTGCGCCCGCCTGCGGGGCTGAACGGCTCGTGGCAGGGCTTGCACCCGGGCCTCATCGACTCTTGCCTCCAAGTCGCGACCCGAGTCCCGGCCGGGGCGCGGCTCTCGCAGGACGAGGAAGTCCTGGTCCCGTCGGCGGTGGAGGGCCTCCGGCTCTTTGAAGTTGCGGGCGGCGGAGTGCCCGAGGTCATGTACTGCCGCGTCTCGGCGCTCCCCGCGTCGGAAGGCGGAACCATCACCTCGACGCTGACGGTCTTCGGCGAGTCCGGCGAGCCCGTCTTCTCCATCTCCAAGCTCCACCTCCGGAAAGTGCGGCGCGACGAGTTCCTCGGGCGCAAGGCACGCTCCTTTGATGAGGCGTTTCGCCGTCTGGAGTGGCGCGAGTCGGGGCTCGGCGGCGCGTCCGAGAGTCCCGGTCGGTGGCTCGTCTTCGCCGACGAGGGGGGCACGGGGGCGGCGTTGGCAGAGTGGCTGCACGACTGCGGGCAGGACGCCGTGTCTGTGCGCGTAGCGCCGACGTTAGAGAACAACGGCCAGGGGCTGGGCGTGAATCCGGCGCACCGTGCGGACATGGACCGCCTTCTAGCCGAAGTGCTGCCGAAGGCGGGGCCGCCGTGGCGGGGCGTCGTCTACCTCTGGGGCTTGGATTCGAATGAGCCGGAGGGCGAGGGGCGGCGTCTTGGCGATAGCGAAGTTCAGGGGTGCCTCGGCCTCTTCAATCTTGCCAAGGCGCTGGGCGCCGCGCCGGCCGGCGCGGGGAAGCTACCGCTGTGGGTGGTCACGCGCGGGGCCCAGCGCACACAGCGGGAGAGCAAGCTTGGCGCTCTCAGTCAGGCGACTCTCTGGGGCCTCGGCCGGGTGATCGGCAGTGAACACCCCTCATTGTTCGGAGGCTTGGTGGACTTGGATCCTCACGCTTCCGCCGACGAGGACGTCGCCGAGTTGTTAGACGAACTGCTGGCCGGCGACGGCGACACGCAGGCTGCGTATCGAGGGGGTAAGCGCCTCGTGCCGAGGCTCCTCCCGCTGGAGCGCGGGCGGGGGCGGGGCAGGTTCAAGCCGCGGCCGGACGCTACCTACCTGATCACGGGGGCGTTCGGGGCGTTGGGCAGGAAAGTCGCCGACTGGCTGGTGGCCGGCGGCGCTCGTCACCTCGCGCTCATGTCACGGCGCGCGCCTGATGAGGAGGCTACGCACTGGCTGGAGGGGCTCCGCGCTCAGGGAGTTCAACTCCTTCCGCTGCGGGCCGACGTTTCCGACACGGACGAACTAGCCGAGGCGCTCGGGCAGATCGCCCACGGCATGCCGCCCCTGCAAGGCGTCATTCACGCCGCCGGCGTCGTCGAGGACAACGTGCTTTCAAACCTGGAGTGGCCGAGCTTCGCGCGGGTGCTCGCGCCGAAGCTGCAAGGCAGTTGGAACCTCCACGTCCTGACCGAGAGCCGGCCGCTCGACTTCTGGGTCGTCTTCTCCTCCGTCTCCGCCCTACTCGGGAACCCCGGGCAGGCGGCCTACGCGGCCGGCAACGCCTACGCCGACGCGCTCGCGCAGCGCCGGCGGATGCAGGGGGCGCCGGCCTTGAGCATCAACTGGGGGCCGTGGCGAGGCGACGGCATGAGCGCCGTGGCGGCGGACGACCTGCACCGGCGGTGGGGTCTGCTCGCCATCGACCCCGATGACGGCGTCGAGATGCTCGGCCAACTCCTAAGCGTTGAGGGCGCGCAGGCGTGGGCCGCGCCTCTTGATATTGAGATACTGAAGACGCGCTCGGCGGAGTTACACCACTTATCGCTGGTGTCGGAGATGGTAGGTACTCCCGTCGCGCCGCCCAAAGAGGCGCGCCATGCGGGGGCCGAACTAGGCGACGGGCTGCGGGACCTCCCGGAGGACGAGAGGCACGCGGCCGTACTCAAGTATGTCGTGGAGGTCGTGCGGAGCGTCACCGGGATGGGCCCGTCCGAAACGGTGCAGGCGGCCGACCGCTTCGATGACCTCGGGGTGGATTCGCTCCTCTCACTCGATCTGATCGAGGCCCTGGAGCGTTCCCTCGGCGTCACCGTCCCCCAGACCATCTTTATCGACTGCCCGACGATTGAGAGGTTCGCCGGGTATCTCGGCAAGGAGATTGAGGGAGCGGCGCCCGTCTCCTAAGTTCCGGACGCGGCGGCGGCTCTTGCAAAAGGGGTGCGACGAAACTTGCACAGGGCATTATTTACTTCGGTATGAAGGTAATGTACCCTTGGCGACATTGAGTAGGACGTTCCCGTTATGAAGTAAACTAAGAGCCTAAAAGGCTTCGGGGGCGTCGGATTAATGCCGTCTGACGGAGGGGCTTCTTGACACCGTAGCGCTAGATTACAGTGCGCCTCATGGACGAACGGAGGTTCAGTATGTCGTGGCTGGGTAATGTAGAGAGCTTCGCCGAGGTTGATGGCTTAGCCGACCGCGACAAGCCGCGGCGGCTGGCGATTGAGACGCCTTATCTCCATCGCATGCAGCGCCGCCATTTTATCCTCTTCAACGTCGTGCCGTTGGTTGGCACGATTGCCGCCCTCGGACTCGCCCTTGTGCATCCAATCGGGAAGGTCGATCTGGCGCTGTTCTTCGGGATGTGGCTATTGACCGGCCTGGGAGTTTCTGCCGGCTATCACCGCCTCTTTACCCACCGGTCGTACAAGACGGCAACGCCTGTGCGCGTGGCGCTCGCCATCATGGGGAGCATGGCGGGGCTCGGGCCGGTGATCTCGTGGTCGGCTATGCACCGCCGCCACCACCAGTGCGCCGACCATGAGGGGGACATGCACTCCCCCAAATTGCACGGCCCCGGCCTCCGCGGGCGCATCCGCGGTTTCCTGCACGCCCACATCAGTTGGATGCTCAAGCACGAGTACCCGAACATCGTCTACTACGTTCCCGATCTGCTTGAAGACCGCGCCATCGTCCGCACCTCACGTAACTATCAGACGTGGGTGCTGCTCGGTCTGGCGATCCCTGCCGCCGTCGGCGGGCTGGTCAGCGGCAGCCTCCTCGGGGCGCTCACCGGCTTCTTGTGGGGCGGGATGGTTCGGATGTTCGTGGTCAGCCAATCGATCTCGGCGCTCAATTCGGTGCTGCACAGCATCGGGAGCCGGCGCTTCCAACTGCCGGACCACAGCGGGAACAACTACGTCCTGGGTCTGCTCATCTGGGGCGAGGGATGGCACCACAACCATCACGCCTTCCCGCGTTCGGCCTCGTTCGGCCTGGCGTGGTATCGCGCCGACATCTCATACTGGTTCATCCGTCTGCTCGAAGGTCTTGGGCTGGCCTGGGATGTCAGGGTGCCGACGGCCGAGCAGGTCGCCGCCAGGGGCAGGAAGGCGACGATGACTCCCCTCCCCACTCCGCCGTCCGCCGAATCAAGTAGCCACTAAGCTGAAGGCACAGGAGGAATAGAGTTGCTATGAATGCCAACGTCCCGGACGCCGCAACCATTCAAGGGTGGAGCATCGACTTCGTATCGCGGCTGATAGACCAGCCGGCCGAGCGAATCGACCCCAACGTCGAGGTTGAGCGCCTCGGCCTGGACTCCGCGACCGCTGTAGCCCTGATCATGTCGCTCGAAGAGCGGCTCGGCATCGAGCTGATGCCCGAGTTGCTGTTCGACTACCCGACGATTTCCAGCCTCTCACAGCACCTCGCCTCGCGCGTGGCCTCCAGTGCCGAAAGGAGTGCATGATGTCTGACATCCTCGTCCAAGAACCGCCGAGCGTCGCGGGCCCCTCTCTGCGCGAGCGCGAAGGTGACAAGTACGGCGGCTCTGCCGAAGGCATTCGCCAGCACTACGACCTCGACACGCAGTTCTGGCGGCTGGTGCTGGGGCCGACCCTGACCTATTCCTGCGCCCTGTTCACCGGCCCCGACGACCATCTGGACGCGGCGCAGCAGCGGAAGATCGATTGGCACCTAGATGCTTCCGGCGCACGCACGGCCAAGTCGGTCCTCGACGTCGGCTGCGGGTGGGGCTCGGTGTTGCTCCGGCTCTCCGGGATGCCGAACGTGGAGCGCAGCGTCGGGATCACGCTGAGCACCACGCAGGCCCAGTACCTGCAAGCGCAGGACATGCCCCGCGTCGAGGTGCGGCTGGAGAACTGGGCGGTGCACGAGCCGGTCGCCCCCTACGACTCGATCATCTCCATCGGTGCCTTCGAGCACTTCGCCAAGCCGGAGGAAACGCAGGAGGAGAAGATCAGCGTCTACGCCGACTTCTTCGCCCGCTGCCACCGCTGGCTGAGCCCCGGCGGGCGCCTGTCACTCCAGACCATCGCCTTCGGCAACATGGAGCGGGAGGGCGCGAGTGACTTCATGAACAGGGAGATTTTCCCCGACTCGGACCTGCCCTTCCTGCAAGACGTCGTCGCCGCGGTCGAGGGGCTCTTCGAGATCACGGCCTTCCGCAACGACCGGCTCCACTACGCACGCACCTACGACCGCTGGGCCGCGAACCTGCGGCAGAACCGTGAGCAGGCCGTGTCGCTCGTGGGCGAGGAGGCCGTCAGCCGTTACGAGCGGTACTTCAAGCTCACCTCGATGGGCTTCCGCATGGGCAAGCAACACCTGCTGCGCTTCGCCCTGCGGCCGATCAGGCAGAGTTGGTCTCTCAACGGCGCAGACTACTGGGGGGCGCAGCTTGCTTAACGAATGCGAGCCAGGTGTGCTGACTGACTCTTCCGTTTGGCTGCGCCGCGCCGCCGCGGCCGAGCCCGCCGTGCGGCTGCTGTGCTTCCCGCACGCCGGGGGCGGCGCGTCGAGCTTCAACGGCTGGCGGCTGGCGCTGCCGGACTGGGTCGAGTTGGTCAAGGCCCAACTGCCGGGACGCGAGGACCGGCGGGACAGCCCGCCGCACACGAGGGTGGAGGGACTGCTCCCCGAACTCTTCCCGCATGTGGAGACGCTGCTGGATCGGCCGCTCGCCCTGTACGGCCACAGCATGGGCGCGCTGGTGGCCTTCGAGGTGGCACGGGAGTTGCGCCGGCGCGGGCATACGCCGCTGGCGCTATTCGTCTCGGGCCGGCGCGCGCCGCACCGCCCGCTGCCGCCCTTCCACGCGATGCACGACCTGCCCGAGCAGGCCCTCGTCGAGCGCGTGCTGTCGCTCGGCGGGATGCTGCCCGAGGTGCTGGGCAACCGCCGCTGGCGTGACCACTACCTGCCGACCATCCGCGCCGACCTGCGCCTCTCCGACGTCTACACCTACCGCCCCGAGCCGGGGATCGAATGCCCGCTGCATGCGTTCCTCGGCCGCGACGACAACTTGGTCGTCCGCGAAGACTGGGAGAGGTGGGAGGAGGTCGCGGCCGGCGAGTTCACGCGCGACCTGTTACCGGGCGGACACTTCTTCTCCAGGGAGGCTCAGGTGGAGTTGATTGCCAAGCTCACCACCATCATCGAGGGCGCGCTCAATCGTAGTGATGCGCCGGCGTACGCTGGGGCCGTGAGGTGGCGTTGATGAGAACGATGCGCGCCGCCGTCGCCGATGGGGTCGGCCAGCCCTTGCACCTGCGCGAGCTGCCGGTGCCGGAGCCGGGGCCTGGGCAGTTGCTGGTGCGGCTCGCCGCCAGCGGCGTCTGCCACACCGACCTCAGCATCCTCGATGGCGAATGGCAGATGAAGCGGCCGCGCTTCCCGCTCGTCCCCGGGCACGAGGCCGCCGGCCACGTAGCGGCGCTCGGCGGGGGAGTTACCTCGTTCAAGGAGGGCGACCGGGTGGGCGTCTTCTGGCTCAACTCCGCGTGCGGCACCTGCGCTGATTGTGTAAGCGGCCGGGAGCCCTTCTGTCTACGTCAAATAAACTCCGGGTATACGATTGACGGCACCTACGCCGAGTACTGCCTAGTGTCGGCCGACTACGCCGTCCCGCTGCCCGAAGGGCCGATCGAATTACTCGCGCCCATCATGTGTGCCGGCGTCACCGTCTACAAGGCGCTCAAGGAGTTGGCGCTGCCGCCCGGCAGTTGGTTGGTCATCAGCGGCATCGGCGGCGCCGGGCACCTGGCCGTGCAGTACGCGCGGCTGCTGGGGCTCAATGTGGCCGCGATAGACGTGGACGCCGAGAAGCTCGCGTTGGCGGAGCAGCTCGGCGCCACCCTGACGATCAACGCCGAGCGGGAATTCCCCGTCAACAAGATCATCCGCGAGACCGGCGGCGGGGTGCCCGCGGTGATGATCACGACGGGCGCGATCAAGGCGTTCGAGCAGGGCATCCGCATGCTCCGCCGCTGCGGCATCTGCATGCTCGTTGGGGTCGCGCGCGAGCCGTTCCCCATCACCGTCTTCGACGTAGTCATCAAGGGGGTTCAGGTGCGCGGGTCGCTCATCGGCACCCGCCAGGACGTGCGCGAGGCGCTGGAACTGGTCGCCAGCGGCCAGGTGAAACCCCTCGTCGAGAGCCGCCCGCTCGACGAGGTCAACGATGCGATCACGGCGCTCCGGCAGGGGCAGGTCAAGGGGCGTGTGACATTGAGGATGAATTAAAACGCAGACTTTCGGGAGGTGAATATCATGTCTTCGAGCGCGAAACGGGATCGCAGGGTGGTGAGCAGTCCGTACCTCCACAAGCTACAGCGCCGTCACTTCCTGCTGTTCGACATCCTGCCCCTCTTGGGCACGGCCGCGGCCGTGGGAGTCTGGTGGTTCGTGCAGCCGCCCACCACGACCGACTTGGCGCTGTTCTTCACGCTGTGGGCGCTCACCGGCTTCGCTTTGAGTATCGGCTACCACCGCCTATTCACGCACCGTGCGTTCAAGACGTACACCCCGGTGCGTGTGCTGTTGATCGTCTTCGGCAACATGGCGGCGCGCAGCACAATGATCACGTGGACGTCGCAGCACCGGCGGCACCACGAGTTAGCCGACCATGACGGCGACGTGCATTCGCCCAACCTGCACGGCCACACGCTGCTCGGCCGTTTGCGCGGCCTGTGGTACTCGCACTTCACCTGGATGCTGGAGCACGACTACCCGAACGTCGTGCACTACGTCCCGGACCTGCTCGCCGACAAGCCCGTGGCTAAGGCCGACCGGATGTACTACCGCTGGATCATCCTCGGGCTGGGGGTGCCCGCCGTGATCGGGGGCGTGGTTACGCAGAGCTGGATGGGCGCGCTCACAGGGTTCCTGTGGGGCGGCGTGGTCCGTCAGTTCGTCGTCGCGCAACAGGTCTCGGCCCTCAATTCGCTCACGCACATGTTCGGCGCGCGGCCCTTCAAGATGAGCGACAACAACAGCCGCAACAACGGGCTCTTCGGCGTCGTCACCTGGGGCGAGGGGTGGCACAACAACCACCACGCCTTCCCTGCCTCGGCCAACTTCGGGTTCCGCTGGTATCAGTTCGATCCGGGCTACCTCGTGATCCGCCTGATGGAGTTGGTCGGGCTGGCGTGGGACGTCCGCCGCCCCACCCGCGAGCAGGTGGCCGCGAAGCGCCGCGCCCTAGAGGAGGAGGCCGCCCAGCTTCCCTTAGGGCTTGCCCCGGAGGGGTTCGCCCAGTTCCCCAGCGGGGCTTCTGTCCGAGGCGTGGGGCCGCGCGCGTGACGGTTTGAGGAACGCCGCGGAGTATGGATCACGGCACCGAGTTCAGGTCGCTCATCGACGTCTTGCGGGGCCATGCGTCTACGCGCCCGGACGACCGCGCCTACGTGTTTCTCGACGAGCGCGGCCAGGAGGCGGCGTCGTTGACCTTCGTCGAGCTGGACCGCGCGGCCGCCGCGCTCGCCGGCGAGTTGGCCGCGCGGGCGCGGTCGGGCGACCGCGCGCTGCTGATGTTCCCGCCGGGGCTGGACTTCATCGTCGCCTTCTTCGCCTGCCAGTACTCCGGGCTCCTCGCCGTCCCGACCATCCTGGCGCGCCACCGCGGCCTGCGCGAGGCGAGCGTCAAGATCATCGAGGACTGCGCCCCCCACTTGGCCCTGACCGCCCGCTCCAGCCTTGATCACATGCGCGCGGCCTACGCGCCGGTGCCGGCCGCCGCCGGCATGGAATGGGTCGGCGTCGACCACACCCGGCTCGCAGGCGGCGACGTGAGCCCGGCCGGCCGCGCCTGGCCCGGCCCGCAGACCATCTCCTATCTCCAGTACACCTCCGGTTCGACCTCGTCCCCGAAGGGCGTCATGGTCAGCCACGGCAACTTGAGCGCGAACCTCCAAATGATTACCACCGCCGACGACTTAGGGCCGCGTTCGACCCGCGTCGGCTGGATACCCCTCTTCCATGACATGGGGCTCATCTTCAACGCGCTACAAGCGACTTGGGTGGGGGCGTTGTGCGTCCTGATGGCGCCGCTCGCCTTTCTGACCCGCCCGCTGTCGTGGCTGCGGGCGATCCATGAGCACCGGGCCGAGATGGCGATTGCGCCCAACTTCGCCTACGAGCTATGCCTGGAGCACTACGACGCCGAAAAGCTGCGCGGCGTCGATCTCTCATGCTGGAAGCTGGCCCTCAACGGCTCCGAGCCGGTGCGCGCCGGCACCATCGAGCGGTTCGTCGAAACCTTCGCCGCGCACGGGTTGAGCCCTTCGGCACCGCACCCGACCTACGGCATGGCGGAGGCGACACTCATGATTTCGGGCGGCCGGCACGGCGGACGCCCGAAGCTGTGGGAGGTCAGCCGCCGCTGGCTCCAGCGCGACCGGGCGGTGGCATCCTCCGGCGGCGAAACCTCACAGGTGTTGGTCGGCTGCGGCAAGGCCCTCAACGGTGAGCAGATCGCAATCGTCGCCCCGGACGAGAAGCGGCGTCTGCCCGCAGGACAGGTGGGTGAGATATGGGTCCGCGGCCCCCACGTCGCCCAGGGTTACTGGGGGAGGCCCGAGACCACCCGTGAGACTTTCCGCGCGGCAATCGCCGGCGAGGAAGGCGCTAACTGGCTGTGCACGGGCGACCTCGGTTGCCTCGATGAGACCGGCGAGTTGTACGTCACCGGCCGCCTCAAGGACATGATGATTATCAGGGGCGCCAACTACTACCCGCAGGACATAGAACTGACCGTGGAGAAGAGTCACCCCGCCCTTCGCCCCGGCCACTCTGCTGCGTTCACATCGCTCCAGGGCGAGCGAGAGATATTGGTGGTGGCTTGCGAGGTCCGGTCGGAGCATCTGGCGGGCTTGGACGTTGACGACGTGGCCGGTTCGGTGCGCCAGCGCGTGGTTCGCGAACACGACCTCACCGTCCATCGAGTGCTCATCACGCCGCCGGGAAATATCCTGAAGACCACCAGCGGGAAGGTCCGCCGCCAAGCCACCCGCGACCGGTGGCAGAAGGGCGAACTGCCCACCCTCGACGCGAACGGCGTTCTCTTGGAGGCTTCGCCATGACTAGCCCCTCCGGTACCCAGATCAGACGACTCGAACCGCGCGACCTCGAAGACATAGCCCGGATCTGCAACTCGGCGATCAAGCGCGGCGAGTCCACCTACGGGCCCGGCGACGTCTCGTCCGAGGAGCTGCGCGCCCTGCTCTTCAATGTGCCTGCGCAGTTCGAGTCCTACGTCTGGGAGGCCGGCGGCGCCGTGGTCGGATGGGCGGCGCTGATGCGTCACATGAATCGCGACATCTACCCCACCGTGGCCGAACTGACGGTGTTCGTCGCCGACGAGCACCGCCGCCGCGGGGTCGGGCATGGTCTCGTCCAGCATGCGTTCGCCCGCGCCGGTGAACTCGGGTTCCGCGCGCTGCTGCTCATCTTGCAGCCCGAGCCCGCCTACGTGGTGGCCTGGGCCGTGCGCATGGGCTTCCGGAACGTCGGTTGGCTGATGGGCGTCCTCCCCGTCGGAGAGAGTTCGCGCGACATACTGCTGTTCCAGCGGTTTCTGAAAGGGGCACCATGATCCGTCCCGCCGTTGAAGACGATGCCGGCGCGCTGGCGCGCATCTATAACCAGGCGATGAAGCCGGGCATCTTCGCCACGGCCTTCGTTACTCCGGTCACGCCCGAAGACCGCGTCGAGTGGCTGCGGCGCCTGCGCGAGCCGTTCGGGGCATGGGTATTCGTATCTAAGTCCGGCGAGGTGCTCGGCTGGTGTTCGCTTAATCCCTTCGGCCCGCGGCCGTCATACTCGCGCGTCGCGGAGGTGTCGGCCTACGTCGAAGAGGGCCACCGCAGCGGCAGCATCGGCGGCAGGCTGCTCGCCTGCATGGTGGTCGAGGCGCGTCGGCGCGGATTCAACTCGCTGGTGTCGATAGCGTTCGAGAAGAACGTCATCAGCATCTCGGGCTGTCTGGAAGCAGGGTTTCTGCCGATGGGGACGCTCTACGAGATGGCGGACTTCAGAGAAGGCTACGAGAACGTGTCGTGGATTCAGAAAGTTCTCTCGGCCCCCGACCCGCCGGTGCTCCGCCGTTTGATCGAGACCCTAGCGATGGAGAGGAACAATGATCGCGTTTGAGAAAACGTTTCTGGGCGACGAGCAGCTCCCTCGCGTGTGGCAAATTACGCGCGGCCGAGACGCCGACATCGGCGTGGTCGTGGACTGGCTCCGCGAGCACAACCCGATGCTCGTGGCCGACCGCGACCGGTACGGCGCCGTGCTGCTGCGCGGCTTTGATGCCATCAACTCCCCCCAGAGTTTCGACGCCGTCCTCGGGGTGATCGCCAATGAACTGATGGACTACGTCGGCGGCAGCGCGCCGCGAGAGGTGGTCTACGGCCGAGTGACCACCGCCTCGGGCCTGCCGGCGACGTACTCGCTTGCGCTCCACCAGGAGATGGCCTATCAGGCGAGTCGTCCCGACGCCCTGGCCCTGTTCTGCGAGGTTCCGCCCGACGAGGGCGGTGAGACACCTATCGCGGACGCACGTGTTGTCACCTCGCGGCTCGACCCGGCCGTGCGCGAGCGCTTCGACCGGAAGGGCGTAGGCGTCCGGCGGGCGCTGCCCGGCCCGGCGCAGGGCGAGGCCAACCGAGTCCCCCGGCCTTGGCACCACGTCTTCGGCACCAGCGACCGCGCCGAGGTGGAGCGCATCGCCGAGGAGAAGCAGTGGAAGGTGGAGTGGCGCCCCGACGACTCGATGCTGCTCTGGCAACAAGTGCTGCCGGCCTTCAAGGCCCACGCGCGGACGGGCGAGCGGGTGTGGGCCAACCAAGTCCACTACCACATGCCCGAGTGCATGGTGCGCTGGGCGCTCCGCGACGGCCGCATGGAGGAGGCAGAGCAACTCCGGAGGCAGATGACCGAGTTCCCCGAGACGGTTGACCACGCCTTTCACGACGACGGCACGAGGGTGTCGGGCGAGGACGCCGAGCACGTCTGGGACGTCCTCGCCGAATCCGAAATCCCGCACCGCTGGCAGCGCGGCGACGTGCTGCTGCTCGACAACGTGCTGGCGATGCACGGGCGACGCCGGTACGGCGGCCGCCGGCGCATCCTGGTCGGGTTGATTAAGGATTGACATGCTCGCCCACTGCACACGCGTCCTCGCCGGGCTCGACATCATCCCGCCGTTCCTCGGCCCGAAGGAGATCGAGCGCCGACGCGGGCGGCCCTACAAGGCCCGGCTGGGCTTGAACGAGTGCCTGTTCGGATTCCCGCCGGCGGCGCTCAAGGTGCTGGTAGAGCACGGACACGAGTCGGCGCTGTACAACGATCCGACTCACAGGGAACTGAGGGATGCGCTCGCGTCCGTCTGGCGCCGTCCGCCGGCACACCTCGTCGTGGCCGAGGGGATTGAAGGGCTACTAGGTCTGTTCGTGCGCGCCTGCGTCGATGTGAACGACGTGGCCATCACCTCGCGCGGCGGCTACCCCAGCTTTGACTTTTACGTACAGGGCTGCGGTGGGCGCCTGGTGCACGTCCCGTACCTCCCTTCGGGCTCGAACAACCTGGAGGGGTTAGCCGCCGCCGCGCGTCGCTCTGACGCCAAGCTCCTGTACCTGGCTAACCCGGATAACCCGACGGCGGGCGTGCTGCCTCCCTCCGAGATTGAGGCGCTGATCGAGCGCCTCCCGCCCGGATGTCTTCTGCTGCTCGACGAGGCGTACGCCGAGTTCGCCGCCGCCGACTGCCTACTCCCGAGCGAAGCATCGTGGCCCAACCTGGTGCGCCTGCGTACCTTCTCGAAGCTCTACGGCCTGGCCGGGGCCCGCGTCGGCTACGCATTGGCAGACCCCGCACTCGTCGAAGCGCTCGACCGAATTCGGCAGCACTTCGCCGTCAGCAAGCTCTCGCAGGAGATGGCGCTGGCCGCGCTCTTTGACCACGCTTTCGTCGCCGAGGTGCTGGCCCGCACCGCCGAAGGTCGCGAGCACTACCGCGCTCTCGCCGAGGGCATCGGCATCACCACACTACCGAGCGCGGCCAACTTCGTGGCTTTCGACTTCGGCGATGCCCGGCACGCCAAGGCCGTCGCGGACTGGCTCGAGGAGCACGACGTATTCGTGCGCCGGCCGACCGATGAGCCACTCGACCGGCTCATCCGCATCACCGTCGGGCCGCCCGAGGCGCGCGCCTACCTGGCCGAGGTGCTGCTGGCGGCCCCGGCCAGAGACGAAGCGCTACCCGGCACCCTATGAGGAAGCTTCCTTCGGGAGTCGCGGAGAGTTGGTCGTAATGTCTTTAATAACCGTGGCGGGCGAGAGGCCCCAGAAGGTGTCGGACTGCTTGCTGTGATTCCGGTAGCCGGGGATCGTCGTCAGCAGGCGGTGGAAGCGGGGTAAGTTATAAAAAGGTATGGCCGTGTGAAGATGGTGATCCAGGTGGTAGCCGACGTTATGAGGGGCAAACAGGAGCCGCTCGATCAGGCTATAGCGGGTGTTGCGCGACATGTTCAACTGGTTGACGCCGGGGACGCCGAAATGTTCGGCGATGATCCGCAGGCGTAGAATCGTCGGCAGGATCGTCAGCGCGGGGACGAACCATAACAAGAGGACGGGCACCCACATCCCGCTGTAAGTAACCGCCGCAAAACAAAGAGCGTAGTAGAGCAGCACGCCGTATCTCGACCCGGCGGGCCGCCGGTCGGCACGCGTGCCGGCCTGGCCCGCGCCGCCTTTCCGCCCTGAGATGCTCACCACTAATCTCAAGGTGGTCAGCATATTTATGGCAAGCAAGTCCCGCATCAGGACGCCTATCAACTCCCGCCGCGTCTTGGGAAAGACCCAATCCTGACTCCCCTTTTTTCGCGTCCAATCGGGGTCGTCGTCCGTGTTCAGGTAGCGGTGATGAGCGAGGTGATGGCGGCGATAGTTGGCGGTGGTTAGAAGCACCGGGTAGGCGAGGAGCCAGTTGCTGAGGCGGTCGTTCCACCGGCGATGACGCAGCAACCGGTAATGAGTGGCGTCGTGCATGAGAACCAGCAGCGCGTGCTGGCGGGTTCCGATCACGAAGGCGGCGGCAATCCAGACGCCCCAGTGCTGAAAGCGCAGGGCCAGCCAGAAGCAGCAAATAATAATGGCCCAGTCCAGGCCCACGGCGACCAATCCGCGCCAGACGTTGAGCCGTGTCAGTTCACGAATCTGCGGCGCGAGAGCCGCCAGGTTTAGCTCAGGCGTCTCGATCACTACATGGTCTGCGCTCGCAGGAGCTGCTACTCGCGACATGTGAACACACTCCGGCAAGATGTGTTGGGTTGTGAGGGAAGCAGAGAGGCGGTGGGGAGGCGCCCATGAGATACAACCCCTGGCTCGTTGACTCCGAAAGAAGTGCCAGACTAGCACAGGCCCTGCGGACGAGCAAGACAGAGACGGCGGCACTCACGCGAAGCGGTCATAACTCACCAGTCTCATATGATTCAGCGGCCGCATCGTCGGGCGGGCGGGCGCTCTGTGCGGCCCAGCGCAACATTTCGAGATGCTCTGCCAGTCCGGCGACGGTCGGATGTTCAAACACGGCGCGGAGGGGCAATTCGACGCCGAAAGCTGAGCGGACGCGGGAAACCAACTGCGTCGTGAGCAGCGAATGCCCGCCCAACTCGAAGAAGTTGTCCTCAACGCCAACACGCTCGACGCGCAGGAGGTCAGCCCACAGCGCGCACAGCGTCTCCTCCTCCGGCGTCCGAGGCGCGACGAACTGGCTGCCGGCGCGCAGGCGCGGCTGCTCCGGCTCGGGGAGCGCGTGCCGGTCGACTTTGCCGTTCGGCGTTAGTGGCAGTGTCGCCAGCGGAACGAAGAACGACGGGATCATGTAATCCGGCAGTCGCTCTCTCAGGAAGTCACGCAACGCGCCGGCGGCCTCCTCCGGCTCCCCTTCGGGGACGACGTAGGCGACCAAGCGACACTCACCCGCGGCGTCACGGTGCGCCAGCACGACGCACTGTCTCACGGACGGGTGTTCGGCCAGCGCCGCCTCGACCTCGCCCGGTTCGACGCGGAAGCCCCTGATCTTGACCTGCTGGTCGCGGCGCCCGAGGAACTCGACGTTGCCGTCCGGCAGGTAACGTGCGCCGTCGCCCGTGCGGTACATGCGCGCCCCGGCGTCGGGGCTGAACGGGTCGGGCACGAACTTCTCAGCGGTCGCGCCGGGGCGATTGAGATAGCCGCGCGCCACGTTGGCACCGCCGATATAGAGTTCACCGGCGACGCCGATTGGCACAGGCTGGCCGCTCGCGTCGAGCAGGTAAACGCGCGCGTTCGCCAGCGGGCGGCCCAGCGGCCACGTCGGCCGCTCGTCCGCCGCCTGACTCTCTCCGGCGTGGTAGGTCAGGACGCCGACGGTCGTCTCGGTCGGGCCGTAGTGGTTGATGACGCGGCACTCTTCCGGCGCGAGGCTGCGGAGTCGCTCCGCCAGTTCGCCGCTCAGGGCCTCCCCGCCGCAGATCAGACGTTGTCGCGGCATCAAGCGCTCAGGACTGGAGCAAGCCAGCAGCGCCGCCAAATGGGAGGGGACAATCTTGAGACAGTCTATGCGATGGCCGTGCATGTAGTCGGCGAGCGCGTCGCCGTCCGAGGCACGCTCCGGCGAGATGAGGTGCAGCGTGCCCCCCGTGCACAGGGCCGGGAAGATCATCGTGTTGCCCAAGTCGGCGCTCAGCGTGGAGACGGTCGCGTACCTAGCCCCCGCCGGCAGCTCTAAGCGCCGGATGACGGCGTTGACGTAGTTGGCGAGCTGGCGGTGTTCGACGGCGACGCCTTTGGGCTGCCCCGTCGAGCCGGAAGTGAAGAGGACGTAGAGCAGTCGTTCGGCGGTCGCGCCGCCCGCGAGGTTCGCGCCGCTCTCGCCGGCGAAGGCGTCCCCTTCGGCGTCCAAGCACAGGACTTTGGACGCGCCGGCCGGGAAGTCATGCGTAAGGCCCTGCTGCGTGAGCAACACGCGCGGCCTGTAGTCCTCCAGCAAGCGCCCCGCGAGCTGAGCCGGCAGCCGTGGATCGACCGGCATGTAGGCCCCCCCCGCTTTGAGGATTCCGAGCAGCCCGATCATCATCTCCAGCGACCGCTCCATGCGCAGTGCGACGAGCGTCTCGGCCGCGACTCCGCAGCGCCGGAGGTGACGCGCGAGCTGGTTGGCGCGCGCGTTTAATTCCCCGTAGGTCAGCTCCCGGCCCTCGAAGACGATGGCCGTGGCCGCGGGCGAGCGCGCGGCCTGCTCCTCGAACATCTCGTGGATGCACGGCGGCTCGCCGAAGTCGTCCGCCGTCTCGTTCCACTCCGTGAGCTGTCTGCGACGTTCCGCCGCGCTCAGGAGCGGCAGCTCGGAGATGCGGCGTGACGGGTCGGCGACGGCGGCGCGCAGCAGCGTTTGCAGGTGACCGGCCATGCGCTTGATGGTCGCCTCTTCGAAGAGGTCGGTGCGGTACTCGAAGACGGCCCTGATGCCCCCGCCCGTCTCCTCCATCGCCAGCGTCAGATCGAACTTCGACAGTTCGGTGGCGGCCGCCACCTCGACCGGCGTCAAAGTCAGGCCGGGGAGCGTCAGCGAGAGCGGAGGAGTGTTCTGGAGGACGAAGAGTGCCTGGAAGAGCGGCGTCCGGCTCAGGCTCCGCTCCGGCTGCAACTCCTCGACCAGCCGCTCGAAGGGCACGTCCTGGTGCTCGTAGGCCCCCAAAGT
>JALZHT010000312.1 GCA_030860645.1 Acidobacteriota bacterium | reverse complement strand
CTCACGGAGAGCGCGTAAGTGATGTAGGCGCGCTCCTCCTGATTAATCTAAACGCCGTCGTCCGTCCGGCCCGCTTCGAGCAGCGAGAGCAGTTTCCCGCGCCCCTTCTCAAGTCGCGTCTCGTCAACCTCGTAGCCCGCGCGCCTCGCCTGCGCGAAGCCGTCCACGACGTAGGCCGTCATCCACGGGTTCGTCTCGTCGTCCTTCCACCAGCCCCAACCGCCGTCGTCGTGCTGGAAGGCGTAGAGGCGCTTGAGCCCCCGGCGCACCTTGCGCCCGAGCGTGTTCTCGTCGCGGACGCTGGCCGCCTCGACGTTCCGGAGCGCCTGCGCGACGATGACGTTCGGCAGGAAGCTCGACATCGTCTGCTCGGTGCAGCCGTAGGGGAAGCTCGTCAGGTAGTCGAGCGCGCCGAAGAGCGCGCCCGCGACCGAGGGCGCCACCTCGATGCGCAGGCTGCGCGCGTTCGGGTCGGCGTTGGCCGGGAGGTTGAGGGCGAAGGCGCGCTCGGCCTCGTCCTCGGGGACGACCGTTGACTCGGCGCGCGTCACCTTCAGCCCGCGCGGGACGACGGGGATCGAGGTTTCGAGCGCGTCCGACTCGGCGTCGGTCAGGGCCTTCGCCAGAATCTTCAGCTCGCCGGAGGCCGGGGCCGTCACGCGCCAGTTGAAGCGGTGCTGGCCCTGGCTCGGGACGGTCACGCGCTGCTGCGCTTGATCGAGAAGTTGCGCGCCCGCGACTTCGATGGAGACCTGCGTCACCTTTTCGGCCTTGAGGTAGTTGTGGACGATGCCGGAGAGCGTCACGGTGTCGCCGGCCGTCAGGAAGCGCGGCGTGGCGACGCGGATGATGACGTCTTTCCTCTCGACGACGCGCGAGACGGCGACGCCGACGCGCGTGTCGGCCGTGACGGCCCGCGCCGTCGCGCGCCACGTCGTCAGGTTGTCGGGCAGCTCGAATTTGACGGTCGCCTTGCCGTCCGCGCCGGTCACGATTGCAGGCTGCCAGAAGGCCGTGTCTTTGAAAATTTTCCGGACGCGCGCGCTCGCCATCTCCGCCTCGCTCTTGAAGTCGGCGAGCTGGTTGGCGCGTTTATTCTGCGCCAGTTGCACGACCTTCGTGCCGGCGTAGCCGGAGAAGTGGTAGTTGACGGAGAAGGAGGTGCTGACCTGGTTGTAGCGCCGGCCGTAGAAGGCGCGGCGGATGTCCTCGACCAGCTCGCCGGAAATCTGGTAGATGCTCTCGTCAACGACGCCGAGCGAGACCTCCGCGCCGACGGCCGGGCTGCCGTCGCCGTTGCGGGCGAGGACGGTGTAGGAGGCCGTCTCGCGCGGCCGGTACTCCTTCTTGTTCGGGATGATCTCCAGGTCGAGCAGCTTATCGCGCGCCGGGACGACGAGCATCAACTCCTGCGTGTACATCTCGCCCCGCTTGACGTAGGTGACGTTGAGGAAGACGTTCGGCGCGTGGCGGGCTTCGACGGGCACTTCGAGGTTGACGGCGCGGCCGGGCACGTCGACGCGGCGCGTCGAGAGCACGCCGTTCAACTCGGTCGTCACGAGCAGGTGCGCGCCGTCGGTCGGGAGGAAGGCGGCGACGAGGGCCGTCTCGCCCGGCCGGTAAGACTTCTTGTCGGCGACGAGCTTGATCGCGCCCTCGTCGCCGTAGGAAACGTCGGCCCAGCGGCCCGAGCGATCCGTCACCCAGAGCGAGCCGGCCTCCATCACGACCGCGCGGCCGCGCTCCTCGACCGTGGTCTTGATCGTGATGCTGCCGTTGTGCGCGGCGACGTAATCGTAGAAGCCTTCGCCCTGCTCGTTCGTCTGCACGGCCGCCCCGTGCAGCTCGCGCTCGCGCGCCTCGTAGTCGGCGTACTCGTCGCCGTAGTCCGTCTTCTTGATGACCTTCTCCCAGCGGCGCTCGAAGAAGGTGAGGCGGACGCCGGTCTGCACGGGGCGGCCCTCGCGGTCGTTGGCGGTGACTTTAACCCGCGCCGTGTCGCCCTGGTAGTAGACGTAGCGCTCGGCCTCGGCGTAGGCCACGGTGTTGCCGCGCACGCCCTTGAAGCTGGTCGAGCCGTCCATCGTGCGGCGCGAGGCGTCGGTGACTTGCGCCTCGACGCGGTAGCTGTAGTCCCAGGCGTCCTTCGGGTCGGCCTCGGGGATTTGGAAGTCCACGTCGAGGCGGCCCTGCTGGTCGAGCCGGCCTTCGCCTTCGAGCACCATCTCGTCGTCGTAGCCGTAGCCGGAGCCGCCGCCCTCCTCGGCCGTGGGGTCTGCGCCGAACTCGTCCTCGTCGCCCCCGCCCTCGCGCCACCAGCCCCAGCTGCGCGAGCGGTAGACGTAATACTTGACGGCGGCGCGCGCGACCGGCGCGCCGAAGAAGTAGCTGGCCGAGACGGTGAAGCGGGCGCGCTCGCCGGTGTTGAAGTAAGCCTGCGGCGTCGTCACGCGCACCTTGTACTCGGGCTTCTTGTACTCCTCGACGGTGAAGTAGCCGGTGGCCGAGCCGGCCTCGGACTCGGCCGTGATGTTGTAGGAGCCGAGCGGCGACTCTTCGGGCAGCTCCAACTCGCCGCTGAAGGTGCCGCGCGAGTTGAGCGTCAAGTCCTGCTCGTAGATGCGCGCGCCGTTCGGGTCTTCGACCGCGACGGTGAGCGCGCCGCCGGGCGGGAGCCGGTAGCCGGCGTCGGCCTGCTCGCGCAGGATGCCTTTGAAGTAGACCTTCTGCTGCGGGCGGTAGACGGGGCGGTCGGTGTAGAGGTAGCTGGTCAGCGCGCCGCCGCCCTCCTCCGACCCGCCGCCGCTGAAGTAGTACGAGTCGAGGTCGGAGATGGTGAAGTTCTCGCCCGCGGTCGCCATCACGAGGTAAGAGTCGTTGGCCGGCTCTTCCTCGACGGCCCCTCCCTCCGCGCCCTCCTCGCCCTCTTCCGCCTCGCCTTCCTCGCCGGGCGGCTCCGGCTGCTTGACGGCGAGCCTCAACAAGCCCTGCGCGTCGGTCGTGCCTGCGGCGGCGTCCTCCTTGCCGCGGGCGACGAGCACGCGGACGCCCTCGCGCGGCGCGCCCGTCTTGCGGTCGACGGCGTAGACGTGCATCGCGCCGCCGGGCGCGACCTTCTGCACCGTGGCGAGGTCGGTGACGACGACGATGCCGAAGGCGCGCAGGTCGCCGCTGACGGCCTCGACGAGGTAGACGCCCGGCTCGCGCCGGCCGAGGCTGATCGTGCGCTGGTCGTAAACGTCTTCGAGCGGCGGCAGTTTCTCGCGCCAACTGCTCACCATCTGGTCGGGGTTGAGGAGCGGCAGGCGCGCGTAGTCGGCCACGGAGAGCGGCGTGCGGTTGCTGGTGTCGTCCTCGTCGGTGTCGCGGAAGCGCTCGTTGAAACTCTTGCGCGCCTGGTTGGCGGTCTGCGCGCGCACGTAGCGCTTGATGGCCCCGTAGACGAGGCTCTTGAACTGGCGGAGCTTCTCCAGGAAGGTCGGCTTGCGCTCGACGGACTTGCCGACCTCGGCCTGCTCGTCCTCGCCGACCTGGTGCGGGTTGTCGAGGCCGCGGAAGAATGTGACCGGGTCTTTGACGCGGTAGACGCGGAAGTCGAGGCTGTCGACGCCGCGGTAGTTGACGGAGAGGCGGGCGCGGTCGGTCGTCGCGTAGGTGCGGCCGGTGTGGAGCGAGAAGAAGGGCTTGGCGTGCTCGTCGGGCGGCGTCACCGTGCGCTCCGTCAGCACGTCGGGCGCGGTCTGCGCCGCGAAGCGGTGGCCGGTCTTGACGCGCAGCACGACGAAGGCGGCGACGAGCAGCACGGCGGCGAAGTAGCAGGCGACGGCGGCGAGCAGGTTGCGACGACTCATAGGGCCTCAATCAAGTCTGGAGTCCGGAGTCCGGAGTCCGGAGTCAAAAGGTTGAATGGTGATGACGGCCGCGCGAGAAGCGGCGCGACTCCCGACTCCAAACTCCAAACTCCAGACTGTCATTGGAGAATCTTCAGCCGGTAGAATCCGAGGAAGTTGCGGTTCGAGGCGAGGGGACGCCAGCGCGGGTCGGAGTGGCGGTCGAGCAGGGAGAGGCGCACCTTGCGGACTTCGCCGGGGTCTGCGGGCGACGCGCCCGTGTGGTAGACGACCCAGTCGTCCGCGCCGTCCGGAGCGACGCGCGCCGGCCCCAGAAAGAGCATCACGTGGAACGGGTACTGCTGCACCCAGGGCTGGTGGAAGAAGAGCAGGTCGCCGGGCGCGGCCAGGCGGCGGTCGCGGCCGACGAATTCGGAGTTGAACTCCTTGAGCGTGCGGGCGTCGGCGTACTCGGAGAAGACGCCGGCGCCGAGGTCGGCGACGCCGAACGCGCCGGGGGCGGTGCGGAAGAGTTTTTCGCCGAGCGGGCCGCGCTCCAGTGTGTAGGCGCGCACGTCCGCGGCGAGCGGCTCGTAGCCCGCGCCCATCCTCTGAAACCACGCGCGGTCGTGCGCGCGCAGCGCCTCGCGCCAGGCGAAGCGGACGAGGCCGGCGCAGTCCCTCTGGCCTTCGTTCCACGCCTCGCTCGGCGCGTAGAACTGCATCTCGGCCAGCCCTGTGAACCAGCGGCGGAAGCTCTCGCGGTCTGAGAACGCGCGCAGCTCGGCGGGGTCGGGGATGCCGTCGCGGTCGGCGTCGTCCCAGCGGGCCGCGGCCGGCTCCGGGGGGTTCGCCGCGGCGCGGGCTTCGGC
>JALZHT010000311.1 GCA_030860645.1 Acidobacteriota bacterium | reverse complement strand
GAGTTCGGCGGCGCAGACCGAGCGGAAGGGGTGGGCGGCCGGGCCCCGGGCGAGCAGCCGCCAGAGGCGCTGCTGCTGCGGGGAGAGGCGGTAGCCGGTGACGTTGTCTGCTCGCTGCACGGTGTACCTCGTGAGGGCGATAGCCGATAGACCTCTCGGAGTCGTTTGAATGTTGACTCGAAGCAGGGGCGCGCGGGGCAAGCGCGGCCCTGCTTCCTGTGTGCCCGGCCCGCCGCCGCCCTAGCTGGAGGTGGACGGCGGGGTTCCGTACACGGGGTCGACGGCGACGATGCGAAACTCGCTGGTGAAGCGTTGGCCTTCGGCGTCCGGCAGCCACGACTGCTCGTGGACCGGATGCATCTCGGAGATAGTGATCAGCGATTCGGCGTGCTCACTGTCCTTCGTGCGGCGGACGACCTTGGCGAAGATGTCCACGTAGATGGGACTGTCGCAGTCGACGTAGAAAGGTTTGACTTCGACCGGCGATTTGACGAAGACGAAGCGGGGCATGCTCTGCTCGGCCGCCCAGCGGCGCGCCGCCAGAAACCGTTCCGCGTCGTCCTTCTCGTAGGCGAAGGTGAATTCGGCGGGGGAGAAGGCCCAGGACTCGCGCGCGATGACGAGCTTGTCCACGGTGATCCGCGGCCTGTGCTTGCGCGGCCTAAGGGGCTTGAAGTAGTTGACCGACTGACCGGAGAAGGCGTCGGCGAAAGCCTCGATGCCGACGAAGCGGGCCTGGCCGTCACGCGTGCGGACGTACAACTCCCCGCCCTCTTCCTCGACGACGAGCGACCCGATGGGCAGGGCGCGCGACTCGGATTCGCAACACGAGTCGTGCGTGACCATCAGCCGGTAGTTCTGGGGCGGGAAGAGCGTGGGCGTGGTGCGCGCCGTCCAGCCGGGCCAGTTTTTCGGGGGCGCGACGCGGATGCTGTCTTCGCCCAGGTCGTGCCGGGCGGCCTCGAAAATCTCCTTCTGGTGCGGGTGCTGCGCGACGAAGAGCGAGCCCCTCAGCGTGTTGGTGCCGAGGTGAAGCTCGCCCATCACCAGCTCGAAGTCGCCGCCGCGGATGGCTTCGGCGCTCGGCGCGGCGATCATCACGTCGGGGCTGTGGTAGCGGCCCGTTGACCAGCCGGAGCCGGGCGCCGCGAAGGCCGACTCGACGCGCCCGCGCAGTTCCTCCGTCGTGTAGTGGACGCGGCTCTGGCCCTCGGGGAGGTTCAGAATCTCCTCCCAGCGGCGCTGGAACTCGGGCAGAATCTTCAGCCCCACGGTCTCCTTGGCATAGATGATCGGGCTCACGCGGTACCAGAAAGTCGCGGCGTCGACGACGCGCGAGCCGGTCTGCCGGGCCAACTCCTCGTAGACCTCACGGAAAACCTTCCGGTAGGCTTCGGCCACCTGGTACGTATACCAGCGCGTGCTCGTGAGCAGTAAGGAGAGCGGCGGCCCCAACTCTTCGAGGATTTGCGGGCCGACCTCGACCTCGATGTCACGGCGGCAGTCTTCGTAGACGAGCGTGCGCGCGGCGTACATCTTGCCCGCGGCCCGCGTCGAGGAGGCCGCGGTGATGTCGGTGAAGGTTTCGTCGAGCCCGGCCAGCGCGCGCTCAAGCTCTTCCGGGTTGCCGGCGGCGCGCGCCACGGCCTCGCGCCCGCGTTCGAGTTCGTCGAGCCCGTCGAGGGCTTCGCGGCGCAGTTGCTCGTCGCCGATGCGCTCGATCAGTTGCCGGCAATACTTCTCCGGGTTGAGCCCGGTCGGGACCAGGAGGCTCCACAGAATCGTCTTGCGGTTGTCGAAGAATTCGAGGAGCCCGTAGCCCTGGGTCTCCGTCCTGATCTCGTTGGGGAAATCCCGCATCAGCCCGGCGACGATCTCGCGCGCCGTCTGTCTCCCGTCGCAGGCTTTGAGGGCCGCGGCCTGCGCGGGCGTGAGGCGCATGGGGCGCCCCATCGGCAGCAGGAGCGAAGTCCCCTCGACGTGGAGGTAAGGCAGCCGCCGCGGCGCGATCCACGGGCGGAGGGCCTTGTTCTGGTTGAGCTTCTCGATGAAGGCGTCTATGCCCCAGACCTCGAAGTAGACCGTGCGCTCGGCGAGGATGGAGGGGCCGGGGCGGGCGGTGAGCGCCTCGCCGCCCGCGCCCAGCCGCGCCCAGCCGACGGGGCCGAAGAAGCCGATGGTGTCGTTCTTGAGGCAATAGCGCTGCAAGTAGGTGGCGACGAGTTCCTCGTGCTGCCGCTGTTTGGAGTTGCGCGCCCCAGCGGTCGGCTCCTTACGCAGCAGGGGGACGAGCGCCGAGCGGAAGGCGCCGCGATTCTGCCAGATGACGGCCTCCTGAAAACGCCGCATCTGCGCCACCTCGTAGATGGCGCGCGAACTCTGCGCGGACGCCTCCTCGAAGCCGTGGCGGAACATCGCGGCCACGTCCTGGCGGCGCGACGACGCCACGCGGAACGCCTCGACGGCCGGGACGACCTCGGGCGAGTTGGCGAATTTCGTGGCCGCGGGCGCGGAGCCCTTGTTCAAATCGCGCAGCGCCTTGAGCAAGGGGTTGCGCCGCTCGGCGTCCTCCCACTGGCCGCCCTCCTTGAGCGCGTCGAGCGCGCCGCGGACGGCGTCGAGCGCCTCTTCCTTCCGGAGTCGCATCTCTTCTTCGGCCTCGGCCAGGAGGTCGGCCGCCGCCGCGCACTCGGGGGCGGCGAGTTTCAGCACGTGGGAGGAGGCGAACCCGGTGCCGCGTAGTCCGGCCCAGCGCCAGAGGTTCCACACGCCGCCCGGCAACTTGACCAGGTGCGGCGGCGCCGATTCCGCTGGCGCGGTGGCCGCAGCCGCGGCCGCGGAGGGCGTTTCCATCTCTTCTGCGACGTTCATGTGTCTCTTCCTGTCGGCTCGCGGGTGCGGCGCGCACTCCGCCGACCGTCACTTAATCCGGGTTAAGGCCTGGGGGCGCGGCGGCGCTCAAGCGAAGGCCACCTCCGCGTCGCTCGTTTGTGCGTCGGTGCGGTCGGGGACTGAGTGGCCGTAGTCCAATTTCACGACGCGGTCGGCGACGTGGTAGTACTGGTCGTCGTGCGTGATGACGAGCACGGCCTTGCCGCGGGCCTTCAGCTCGGGCAGCAGTTGCGTGTAGAAGACACGCTTGAAGAGCGGGTCTTGGTCGGACGCCCACTCGTCGAAGACGTAGAAGGGACGGTCCTCCAGGTAGGCGTTGAGCAGGGTGAGGCGCTTGCGCTGCCCCTGCGAGAGCGCGGTGGTCGAGAACTTCCGGTCTTCGACGCGAAGCTTGTGGTCGAGCTGGAGCTGGACGAGGTACTCCTGCGCCCTAGCGTCGAGGCCGGGGTCGTCGGCGCCGGCGACGCGCTCGAAGAGGTAGTAGTCGGAGAAGACGGCCGAGAAGAGCTGGCGGTAGCTGTCGCGCGTCTCGCTGGTGATGGGCTGCCCGTCGAGCCGGATGGCCCCGGCCTCGGGCACGTAGAGGCCCGTCAGAATCTTGGCGAACGTGGACTTGCCGCTGCCGTTGCCGCCGACGAGGAAGACGAGATCGCCGGGGCTGAACGTGAGGTCGATGGGGCCGAGCGCGAAGCTGCCCTCCTCACGGTCGGTGCTGTAGGCGTGCATCACCCCGTCCAGCTCAATCGACTGCCACCCGGCGTCGACCTCCGAAGGCCGCTCCGGGCTGTCCTTCCTGATCTCCTTCTGGAGCGAGAGGCCGAGGCTGTTGACCTTATGGAGCGCCACCTCCGCCTCGCTGAAGGAGGGGATGACGTTGAGGAGGACGGTGATCGGGGTGCGGATGTAGAGGATGATGAGGATGTAGCCGGTCAAGTCCTGCACCGTGACGGCGGCCGCCCGCGGCACGGCGTAGATGAGCAGGCCGATGAAGACGAAGTAGAGCAGCCGGCCCCAGCCGTCGGCGATGATGTAGGTGGTGATGCCGCGCTGGTTGTGCTGGCGGACGGCGGCCGCGCTGGTCGTGATCTCTTCGGCGTGGAACTCCTCGCGGCGCTGGCGGTGGAGCTTCAGCTCCTTGTTGCCTTCGATGACGGCGCGGAAGTGCGCGAACAGCGTGTCGGCCTCCTCGCGCGCGCGCTTGAGGTGGCGCACCGCCTTCTTCACCGTCAGCCGGTAGGAGAGGATGGAGAGGGCCATGAAGACGAGCAGACCGGCGAGGAGCTGCCACGAGAGCACGCCGACGTAGATCAGGCACGTCACCATCGTGGCGAGGTTGATGCAGATGATCGGGACGTTGATGAGGGCCGAGGAGATCGTCGCCGCGTCGCCCGTCAGCGCCGCCATGAGGCGCGGCGAGCCGGCCTCTTCGAGCCGCCGCAGCGGCGCGTTGATGATGCTCTTGCTCAGCCGCAGGCGCATGTCGTAGATGGCCCCCTGCGACAGGCGCAGGACGAAGACCTGCGAGGCATACTGCGTTACCAGCAGGGCGACGCAGAGGCCCACGTACTGCCACTGCATCTGCGACAGCGCGGCGGAGTCCGCGCCCAGCGAGGCGTGGACGAGCGCGATGAGGGCCGCACCGCTCGACCCGCTGAGGGCCCCGGCGGTGATGGCGAGGAGCGCTAGGCCCCGCGAGTTGCGCAAAAGAAACTTGATGATGTTCATGGCTGTTCGGTGCGTGCGTTCGTCAGCGGCCGCGCGGCGGCCCCGGTCTAGTTAACGGCCCGGCCCGCGCCCGCCTCGGCCCGGAGCTGGGC
>JALZHT010000019.1 GCA_030860645.1 Acidobacteriota bacterium | reverse complement strand
CACGCGGGCAACGGCAACGGGCACGGGCCGGAGGGCGAGCGCGTCGCGCGCGTCGTCGAGGAGTGCACCGAGACGATCAGCCGCGAGGTCGCCGGCCTCAAAGCCCTGGTGGACGAGTTCACGCGGTTCGCGCGGCTGCCGCACGCGCGGCTCGAACCCGCCGACCTCAACCAGGTCGTGCGCCAGGCCGTCTCGCTCTACGAAGACCGCCTCGACGGCGTCCGCATGGACGTTTTGCTCGCGCCCGTCCTGCCGGGCGCGCTCCTCGACGCCGAGCAACTCCGCCGCGTCTTCGTCAACCTCATTGACAACTCGCTCGAAGCGCTCTCCGAGGAGGAGGGCGACCGCCGCGTCACCATCGCCACGGCGCACGACCCGGCGCGCGCCCTGCTCATCGCCGAGGTCGCCGACACCGGCCACGGCATCGCCCGCGCCGACTTCGCGCGCCTCTTCCAGCCCTACTTCTCGACCCGCCGCCGCGGCACCGGCCTCGGCCTCGCCATCGTCCATAGAATTATGACCGAGCACGGCGGCCGCATCCGCGCCGAGTCGAACCGGCCGAAAGGCGCGCGAATGATTATCGAGCTGCCGGTCGCAGACGAAAAATAGATGTTAGATATTAGACGCCGGATGCTGGTAAAGACATCTGCTAGCATCTGGCCTCCGACATCTTCCTTATGGCGGACACGATTCTCATCGTTGATGACGAAAAGGGCATCCGCGAGACGCTGCGCGCGGTGCTCGAAGACGAGGGCTTCGAGGCGGAGGCCGTCGGGTCGGGCGAGGAGTGTCTGCGGGCGGTCGAGCGGCGGGCGTTCGGGTGCCTGCTGCTCGACGTGTGGCTGCCGGGGATTGACGGGCTGGAGACTTTGAGGCGTCTGCGCGAGCGGGGGACGGAGTCGGCGGTGGTGATGATTTCGGGCCACGGCACCATCGAGACGGCCGTGCGCGCCACGAAGCTCGGCGCGTTCGACTTCATCGAGAAGCCCCTCTCCATCGAGAAGACGGTGCTCACCGTGCGCAACGCCCTGCGGCAGCGCGAGCTGGTGCGCGTCAACGCCGCGCTGAGCGAGGAGCTGGCCGACGAGTGGGTGATGGTCGGCGAGTCGGTGGCGATGCGCGCGCTCCGCAAGCAGATCGAGCTGGTCGCGCCCACGGACGGCCGCGTCCTCATCTACGGCGAGTCGGGGACGGGCAAGGAGCTGGTCGCGCGCGCCATCCACGCGCGCTCCCTGCGGGCGCAGGCCCCGTTCGTCGAGCTGAACTGCTCGGCCGTGCCCGAGGAGCTGATCGAGTCGGAGCTGTTCGGCCACGCCCGCGGCGCGTTCACCGGGGCCACCCACCCCAAGCGCGGCAAGTTCGAGCTGGCCGACGGCGCGACCCTCCTGCTCGACGAGGTCGGCGACATGAGCCAGCGGATGCAGGCCAAAGTCCTGCGCGTGCTCGAAGAGCAGCGCTTCGAGCCGGTCGGCGGCGCGACGCCGATGCGCGTGGACGTGCGCGTGCTGGCGGCGACGAACAAGCGGCTCGAAGTCGAGATCGAGCGCGGCACGTTCCGCGCCGACCTGCTCTACCGCCTCAACGTCATCCCGTTCGAAATCCCGCCGCTGCGCGAGCGCCTGGAGGACGTGCCGCTGCTCGTCGAGCACTTCAACCGCAAGTTCTCGCGCGCCTACAAGAAGAAGCCGAAGCGCTTCGAGCCGGACGCCGTCGAGGCGCTGCAAGGTTACGCCTGGCCGGGCAACGTGCGGGAGCTGCGCAACACCGTCGAGCGCGTCGTCATCATGCACCCGGGGACGCGAGTGTCGGCCTCAGACATCCCGCCGCTCGGCGCGGAGGAGCCGGCCCCGCCCGCCGCCCGCTTCTCCTCGTTCCGCGACGCCAGCGAGGCCCACCAGCGCGACTTCATCCGCGCCAAGCTGGCCGAGGCCGAGGGCAACGTCTCGCGCGCCGCCGAGCTGATGGGCATGGATCGCAGCCACCTCTACCGCCGCATGCGCGCCCTCGGCATCAACGTCCGCGAGGAGCGCGCCGGCGCGGGCTGATTGTAGGTGCGCGCATAAAATGGAAATCTTCGCGCATAAAGTGGAAATCTAAAATGGAAGCC
Source organism: Acidobacteriota bacterium (assembly GCA_030860645.1). Taxonomy (GTDB): domain Bacteria; phylum Acidobacteriota; class Blastocatellia; order Pyrinomonadales; family Pyrinomonadaceae; genus QHXN01. The sequence continues at coordinate 17,677 of JALZHT010000019.1, read as the reverse complement.
CGGCGTTGGGGCTATGGCCGATAGGCCGAAAGGATTATTGCGGTAGTGACGTGAGCTGGCGCAGAGTGAATGCCCCGACCTCATCCTCATGGACTTGAACATGCCCGTCCTCGACGGCTTCAACGCGACGCTCCGCATCCGTGAGGACAAACAGACGCGCGACGTATCGGTCTTGGCTGTGACTGCCTACGACACAGCCGAGTTCCGCGCCGCCGCCAGCGCCGTCGGCTGTAGCGAGTACGTCGTCAAGCCCGGCGATATAAGCGATTTGGAAAGGCAACTGGCCAGCCGGGGCGCGGGCGACTAGAAGCGGCTACATCACCGCACTGTATTAATAAAGCCGGCCAACTGCCCGTACACCGCGCTCTACAGATACGGCCGGTGGGGGATGTGCTTTTACGCTTCGAAAATTGTCATTATATGCGCGAAAAGTGAGGGGAATTTTCATTTTATGCGCGAACCTATACACCAGCGAACACTGGCTACCTCGGAGCGTCCGAGGACGAAATCATTCTGCCACCCTGGTTTGACCCCTTTGTTGTGGTACAAACAAGGACGACTTTAGGAGAAATTTTATTGACATTCTTGATGGTGAGGTTTAGGATGCCGCTGCTTTCGAGCCTCTATACGCGAGCTCATTCCTCGCACCTAACTTACCTTGCATCTTGTTTACGAAGATCCGTAGGTTTTCTTCGACCTCATATAATTTTACATCAATGAACATGAAGTGAAATCACTACTATAACATTCAGAAGAGAACCCATTCCGATCACTTTAACTGTCCCCATAGCCTGCCACACGACGTAAGGGGAGTTCTAATATGAAAAAAGATGCGGGTAAGAGGGAACTCAAAAAGAAAGAGCGAAAATCCTCTGTGCGAGCTTTAGCTCGCACCGCGTTGTTAGCGGGCGGTCTTCTTGTCCCTACGCCCTCCGCTGCACGTCCTTTGGATGAAGTCCATTCGGAAGATAAGTCTATTGAACAGCGTGTGAAGATCGTCGGGGAAGCTCTAAAAAAGAAACTATCGGTTGAAGAGAACTATGATGAAAAGCTCTCTTATTCGGAGGTGGAGCTAGCTCAATGGGGCAACTGGGGCAACTGGGGCAACTGGAACAATTGGAATAACTGGAGAAACTGGGGGAACTGGGGGAACTGGCGCAATTATTAGGCGCGGGTGACATCCGATCCTCCGCATAACTGAATGTTCGCCTCAACTGTTTCAAGCTGCCCTGACATTACCCAAACCCCCTACGCTAAAACCGCTGCCAGGGCGCTCAGGTACAATCGCTAACCGACAGTGTATTCGCTTCTCTTCCGCGTCACTTTCCGTCTGAGGCTCCTTTAGAAGCGACAAGCCGTCGTTCATTCCTTAAGGGAGCAACACCACCAATAAGCTCTTAGCCTCACGTCTCATCACGTACTTAGGAGGCCCTCATAGGTGGCAAGGGAAAAGGTATTAAAAGTCGGAAACCGCCCATTCCCTCAACAGCGGATTGGCCTCTTAATAATCCAGCCATCCCCCTTCTGTAATATTGATTGTGACTATTGTTACCTTCCTGATAGAAGCTCTACGAAGAGAATGTCCATCTCTGTCTTCAGCCGAAGTATAGAGAAGGTGTTTGCGAGCGGCCTCGTAGGGGAAAAGCTTAGCGTCGTCTGGCACGCGGGAGAGCCGCTTGCCCTGCCTTTATCTTTTTACGAAGAGGCCTTTCAGTCAATCACTGCGCTCGGCATCCCCCCAGAGAAGGTTGAGCACTCCATGCAGACCAACGGGATGCTCATCAACGATAGGTGGTGCGCGTTCATCAAAGACCATGCCGTAAAACTCGGGGTGAGTATTGACGGGCCGGCTTCAGTTCATGACGCCCATAGAAAAACACGTGGCGGAAAGGGGACACACGCGCAGGTTATGAAAGGAGTGGAAATCTTGCGTCAGCGCGAGATAGATTTCCACGCGATTGCGGTCATCACCGAGCAGTCGCTTGATCACCCTGACGAGATATTCAACTTCTTCTTGGAGAACGGTATCCGACGGGTGGGATTTAACGTCGAGGAGATAGAAGGGGCTAATTCGGCTTCGACGCTTTCCCCACAGGATGCCGGGCACCGGGTTAGAGATTTCTTGCGCAGAATTTTCTATCTGCAAAAGAGCGCCCGGGGGGCCGTTAAAATCCGAGAATTCGACGGCGCTTACCAAGCCATCGCGCAATGCGGGCTAGGCAGTCGCAAGCAAAACGATCAGGCCGCGCCGTTCGGGATCATCAGCGTCGCTTACGACGGAAGCTTCTCGACCTTCTCGCCTGAACTGCTGGGCATGAGAAGTCCTACCTACGGTGATTTTTATTTCGGCCACGTTCTCACGGACGACATTCTGGACGCGACCCAAACCGATAAATTCAAGCGCGTGCTCAGAGACATCCAAGCCGGCGTGTCGCTGTGTGCGGAAAGCTGCGAATACTTCTCGCTCTGCGGGGGAGGGGCCCCGTCGAATAAATATTACGAGAACGGGTCGTTCGCTTCGGCGGAGACGATGTTCTGTCGACACACGATTAAGACGCCGCTTGATATAGTTCTGACAGACCTCGAAGAGGCGCTCGGGGTAAGATCCGAGGCGCTCGGAGAGTCACAAGCCCTGACGCTTTAGCCGCGGGCGAAATAGCTCAGGCACTACCGCAACTAAAGAGACCGCCTGAGGGACGTCATCACGCGGCTTGAGCAGTTCCCCCGCACGCCCTCTTGCAGGTGCCACGCCTCTCACTGACTCGACTTGGAGGTAAGTTATGACGACCCAGAAAAGCCTCACGCCGAACTTCGAGGAAGACATCTTCATCAACTACGACCACGATGACAACAACCCCCTCATAGCTAGTCACCGGGGCTGGATCGACACCATGCACGAGTCGCTCGCCACGCGTCTGACGCAGTTGATGGGGAAAACGCCTAAAATCTGGCGCGACGTGATGATGGAGGGCAATCAGGTGCTGACCGACACCCTCGTCCTCAGGCTTGAGGAAACGGCTTTTCTGGTGTCAGTTCTCTCGCCTAGTTACGTCAACTCGGACTTTTGCAAATTCGAGTTGCATAAATTCTACAACCGCGCGGCCAAGAAAGGGGGCATCAAGATCAACAACAGGTCGCGCATCTTCAAGGTAATGAAGACCCCCATCATCGGCGACGACCCCCGCGTGGATCCGCTGGAAGAAAGCGACCTCCCCCGCGAACTGAAGGTCCTGCTGCATGACTCTCTGGGGTACAAGTTTTATGAAATCGATAAGCTGACCGGCAGGCTGAGGGAATACTGGCCCGAACACCCGGACTACCTGACGAAATTTTTGGACCGGCTGGATGAACTCGCCCAAGACATTACAAAATTCATCAAAGATGAGATCAAGCGCACTACGGAGAACTCCCCCGAGCCCCAGCCCGAGCCCGACAACTGTGTGTATTTGGCGGAGACGACGCCCGACCTCAGCGAGGAGCGTGACGAAATTAAGAGCATGTTGAAGCTGTCTAATTATCGCGTCCTGCCTGATGAAAACCTCCCCATCGACGGCGAGGGGTTCGGGTCCAAGGTGCGTGAGTGCCTCAAGCGTTCCATTCTCTCGATCCACCTGATCGGGTCGGATTTCACCGCCATCCCGGCCGGGGAGCAGAACTGGAAGTACATGCAGCTTGATCACGAGCTAAAGGCGGAGTGGGTGCGCAAGCAGCATGAGCTGGCGCTGGAGCGCGGCGACGGCGACCCCGCTTACTCCCGTCTGATCTGGATGCCGGATGGGCTGAAGGCAAAGGAAGAGGGTTACCAGGAGTTCATCGACTACTTGGAGAACGACCCGGCAGCGCACGAGGGCGCCGAGATCTTATACCGGACGCCGATGGAGGAGTTGAAGACGATTATTAAGAATAAGCTCAAAACCTGTCAGGAGGTGGGCACCGGCGGCGACGCCGGCAGGCGCATTTACCTCTACTGCGACAAGCGAGACTGGGCCGCCGTCGCGCCGGTCCGGGATTACCTTGAAGCGCGGAACTATAAAGTCCTGCTCCCCTACAGCGGTGAGTCCGAGGTGATCACGACACACAAAAATCACCTGAAGCTCTGCGACGCGGTCCTGCTTTTCTACGGAGCCTCGAATGTCAGTTATAAGCTGGATCAGGTGCGTAAGAAGGCCGAAACCTGGCGCGAGGATAGGCCGCTGCTCGCCAAAGGCGTCTACATCAGCGGCCCGGAGACGGAGTGCAAGAGGGGCTTCAGCGTCGATGACTTTTTGGTGATGAAGGACTTCGAGGGCTTTTCGCCGAAGTCGCTCCGGCCGTTTCTTGAGCAGTTGGAGGGCACCGCTACGGCCAAGAACAAAGGAGCGAGCACATGAGCGAGACGCGTAGAAACCCGTTCCCCGGCCTGCGGCCGTTCGAGTTCCACGAGCACGAGCTATTCTTCGGGCGCGAGGAGCAGTACGAACAGATGGTCGCTAAACTCAGCGGCACGCGTTTCCTCGCGGTGGTCGGCAGATCAGGCAGCGGCAAGTCGTCCCTCGTGCGCGCCGGACTCCTGCCTGCCTTATACGGCGGCCAGATGATGTCAGCAGGCACGAACTGGCGGATCGCGCTTTTCCGCCCAAAGGACGACCCGATCCAGGAGCTTGCGCTGGCCTTAAGCCATCGCCGCGTCTTCGGTAGCAAGTTTAAGGAGAACGGCTCTCCGCTCTTCAGCCCCGGCGACGTGATAGATTGGGCGGGCCTGTGCGCTAAATTGAGCAGCGAAGCGCAGGGGGCGCTGCCCGGCCCCGCCCCCAGAATCCTCGAACTCCTGCCGCTCGACGTCCGCCGATTCATCCTAGAGACAGGGCAGAAAAGCGACTCTGAGCAGATCAGCAAAGCGGACCTCATCCAAGCCTTCAATGGCGTCCTCGGGAGCAGGGATTTCCACCTCACGAAAGGTTTCGAAAGGATTATCGCCAAAGGTGAAGCTCAAGTACTCCTGAAGCAAGGGCACGAAAATCTGTCGGATGCCGAGGTGGCGAAGCTCAACCGCCTGCTGCTGGAGGCATATTACCCTCAAGAGATCGCGAAGAGCGGGAAGATACAGACCAAGATCACGGAGGTGACTCTGCGCCGCGGAGACCTCGGCCTCGTCGAGGCCGTCAGCCAGGCTAAGATGTCGCCGGATGAAAACCTGCTGGTCGTCGTCGACCAGTTCGAGGAGTTGTTCCGCTACGCGAGAATTTCGGGGCGCGGGCTGCACGGGAACCAGGCGGCGGCTTTCGTCAAGCTACTCTTGCAGGCCAGGAATCAGAAAGACTTCCCAATCTACATCGTCCTTACCATGCGCTCCGAATACCTCGGAGAATGCGCGAAATTCTGGGACTTACCGGAAGCTATTAACGACGGTCAATACTTAATCCCGCGGCTGACTCGCGAGCAGTGCCGGGAGGCGATTAGGGGGCCGATAAAAGTTCGCGGCGCAGACATCACGCCGCAGTTGGTGAACCAACTTCTCAGTGACATGGGGCCGAGCCCTGATCAACTGCCGATCCTCCAGCACGTCCTGATGCGTATATGGGCTCGGTGGGAGTCAGAGAACCGGCCCGATGAGCCCTTGGATGTTCGCCACTATGACGCCGTCGGAAGGATGGCCGGGGCGCTGTCGCTGCACGCGGAAGAGGCTTACGGCGAACTGCCGGATGAGCGGAGCCGAGAGGTGGCGGAAAAGCTCTTTAAGTGCCTGACGGAGGACGGGGCGGCGGATAGTGAAGTGCGCCGCCCGACGGACTTGAGGGAACTCCGCGCCGTAACCGGCGCTAAGCTCAAAGAACTCGTCACCGTAATCAATGTTTTCCGGCGGGACGGAAGGTCGTTCCTGCTGCCGACGAGTAAGAAGCCACTGACGAGGCAGACCTCAGTAGACATCTCTCACGAAAGCCTGATACGTAACTGGAAGCGTTTGAAGAAGTGGGTGGCGGAGGAAACCGCATCGGCGCGCACCTACCGCCGGTTGGCCGAAACCGCCAAGTTGTACGAGGTGGGCCGGGCGGGGCCGATGTCTTACCAGGAAGTGCAAGACGCCCTGGCGTGGCGGGAGCGGAACAAACCTAACGCGGCTTGGGCCGCACGCTACCACTACTCGCTCGGCGACGCCGTCCAGGATGACTACACGGATGCGAACTCGGAGGAGCGCAGAAAAGAGTGTGATAAAGAGATTTTCGAACGTGCAATGGCTTTCCTCGAAGAGAGCCTTGTGGCATGCGAAAAGGCTGTCGCGGATCAGGAGAAACGGCACAAGAAGGAGATCCGGCAGAAACAAATCCGTAAGTTTGCTTCCGTCCTGTCGGCGTTGTTTGTCCTCACGGTGGTCGCATGCGTTATTGCCTTGTGGCAGTGGAGCGAGGCCGCGACGGTCAATAAGGCTAACAACCATATAACCTACGGGACCCACATAAACCTCGCGCAGCGGGCATTTGAAACCCTGAACTTCGCAGAAGGAATCCAGCTATTGGATGCGGCTCGGAAGTTTCTGGAAAAAGATAAGGAGCATTTGGGCTTCGAGTGGTATCACCTCAGGCTGCGTTATGATAACGAATCCATGGCGCTTCAAAATGACCCCAAGCACCCCCTTATGTCCGTAGCGGTTTCCCCCGACGGCAACCTCTTAGCCGCTGCTACCGGTGACGGCCGCGTGACGCTGAGGGGCCTTACCGGCGAAGCGAGAATGACGTTGGAAGGTGGGGTGGATGAGGAAGGTAGATCGTCGCCAGTTCTGTCTATGGCGTTTTCCGCAGACGGGAAGACGCTTGCCACCGGGAGCCGGGGAGGCAGTATAAAACTGTGGGCCACGGATACGGAGGGCGCACCGAAGCTGGAAAAGGCGTGCAGGAGGGGCGGCGGGTCTTCTGTCGCGTTCATTCCGAACAGTGACGAAGCCACGCTTGCCTTCGGGTGCGCGAGTGGGGAAGTGACGCTGGTAAACATAGCCAGCGGAGACAGTCGAGCCTTAATCCGCTCCGACCAAAACAGCCCCATCGCGGCCATCGCGTTCTCCCCGGATAAAAGGACTCTGGCCGTTGGCGGCGAGGATGGGGTCGTGGAATTGTGGGAACTCCCCCAGACGATTTGGAAGACTAACCAACCTCTTAAGGCTACTCCCGTGGTAATAGACCCAACAAAGAACATCCCTATCAAGTCTCTCGCATTCAATTCTGACGGGCAGACTCTCGCCGTCGGAAGGGAAGACAGCAACATTGTGCTGTTAGACATGGCCCAGAGGCAGAGACTGGTACCCCTGACGGGACACGGAGGAGAGGTCTTATCGGTGATGTTTTCCGGGAATGATCAGCTTCTGGCCTCAGGGAGTTGGGACGGGAGTGTAATTCTCTGGGACATGCGTATGCTGTCAGACCAGAACACGCGGCGAGACTTGAGAGCCGCCGCCTTCAGTAACTTCTCGACGACAGAAAATAGCCCTGATGCGACAGACCTCGACGCGCGCGGAGAATTAATCAAGGCCGCAAAAAACGGGAGCGCGGGGAAGGTGCTGCTGAAGCAGAGGCTGAGTGGGCATGCTGATGTCGTCTCGTCCGTGGCGTTCCTCCCTGACAGCAAAAGATTCGTCAGTGGGGGCCGGGACGGAGTTGTAAAACTTTGGGAAGTAAAAGAAGTGCAGGAGCCTAATGGTCTGGCGACGCTGAGAGGGTATCAGAACACGATTCGTTCTGTGGCGTTCCCGAAAAGAGGCGCGGCGTGGTTGGCTACGGGGGATAAAGACGGCGTCGTGAAGTTGTGGGACTTGACACACAATCAATCGGGCGGGAGTCCGGGTGGGACAAAAGCACTCCCCCACGGGGGGGATGTTTCGTCAGTGGCATTCTCGGACGACGGTAAAATGCTCGGCTCCGGAGGTTCGGGCGGCGTCGTGAAGTTGTGGGACGTGCCCACCGGGGAGTTAAGAGCAACACTATTGGATCCTGATGGAGATCGCTCAGACGTGCTCGCGGTGGCCTTCTCACCCGACGGCAATATTCTCGCGTCAGGGAATAGAAATAAAATTGTGAGGTTGTGGGACGTGAAGACCGGGAAAAAACTCACGGACCTGATCGGACCCGATGGCGCTGTCTTGAGTGTAGCGTTCTCGCCGCTCCGGGATAGCAGGCTGCTCGCCGCCGGGAGCGCCGACAATAAGATATACCTATGGGATGTAGATACGGGAACGCAGGTGACTCCGGGTACGATGCAACATGAAGAAGCAGTTGTGTCCGTAACCTTCTCGGGCGACGGGCAGACTCTCGCGACGGGTAGCAGGGATCGAACCGCCAAGCTGTGGGATGTCTGGGCGGGGGAGTCGTTGGCAACATTCGCCGGGCATTCCAGGGCAGTCACCTCAGTCACCTTCACCCCCAAAAACACCAGACTAGTCACGGCAAGTGAAGACGGAAGCCTGAAGTTGTGGGACATCAGTGACGACCTTCAGAGCACAAGCTTAGGGCGGCGCGAGCTAGTGACCTGGAAGCAGGCGGGCCAAGACAGTGATGCATTCTCCTGGGCTCTTCTCTCTGTAGCAATCTCTTCCGACGGGAATATTCTTGCCATCGGTAGTGCTGACAACACGGTCTTGCTGCGCTATGCCGCCCCGGCTCAAGATTCGATAAACTGACGGTAGGCGGGTGACGGTAACTAAACAGGCTTCAAATCTCGGACCATCTGCCGAGCGAATCCGTCATCGGCCTTCTGACGGCATGCCGCGTCCATCTCCAGGAGTTGCGAGTACTAACTTCGCTCAATCCTACGTTGAAATAGCGCCGAGGTTAAGCCTAACCGAGCCACCCCCAAGTGGCGAGCGGCCCCGGATTCTCCCTGGACGCACGAGAACTAACGGGGGATTTCTTTTTGTGAGGTAAAGTTTTTTTTACCTCATGAGCAGGTAGCACCCGTCCGCCTTTCTCAGCGGCGCTTCAGTCTCCGAAAGGAGTAATGCAAAGCAATGGGCCAACGGCTTGATGCAGTGAAGCAGGTTTTAAGTACGAATAATATTAGGCGGACGATTCTATTCTTAGTAATACTGGTCAGCGGCCTTCTACTCTATCTCTCCGAGCCTTGGGAGGCGGAGTGGCTGAGTAAAAAGTTCGCGGCATTGAGGCCAATCGACCGTGAGAAGTTGGGGCGAGAGTTCCCTTTCACGGTTCCAGAATGGGTCGCCCTCAGCACGCCGCTCCTTGCTTTGTTAATGGCACTGGGCGCTCACTGGGGGGACGCTAGGTCGAATGGGCGGGGACGCGGTATCAAAGACGTCATCAACGTGACAGTAGGAAAACATCCTTACAACCTTGAGGCCGATGTCATATCAGCCTCCATGACGAAGCAGTCGGTGCTCGTAGCGATAGCCGCGGCGCTGGCGGCGGTCATCCAACTTTACCAACCCAGAGAAGAAGTGGCATTCATAAAACTGGTAAAGATCCTCTCCACTTCCGGCTTCGCATTCGCCATTCTTTTTCTGCTAGTGTCAATGGTATGTTACGACTACGCCAGCCGCTTTCGCTGGCCGACGTTTTACAAGGCCCAGTTAGTGCGGAAGGCGCTCTGGCTTGATGTGTTGTCGTGGTACTTCCTCCTCACATCGTTCATTCTTACTATCGCTCTAATCAACCCGAGGCTGTCCGTCTTGATGAGCATCACCGCCGGGTTCCTCATGTGGTGGTACTACTTCTTCCCGCCCGGGGGGCCGGGCATCTTGGGCATACGGGGCATCTTAAATCATGTCGTCGGGGTAAATGATCTGGATAAAGCTGCGGCATTCTACAAACATGTACTCGGGCTAGAAATCATCAAGGAAAGCACTGAGGAAAAGTCTCTCCAAGTTGGAGGGTGGACGCAGATCACGCTCCGGAAAAATAGCTCGTTGAATCCTGATGTGAAAGAGGTGAATTTCGCGATGCCCGAGGAAGACGTCCGATTCGGAGTCGCCACGTTACAAGAAAATATTAAGGAATTCAAAAAGAGTCATCCTGAATTCGCAAGTGAGCCATCGGAGGATAAAGAGAATGTCAAGGTCAGCCTGACAGACCCGTCCGGCAATACCATCATACTTAGCGCGCCGGCTAAAAAAGCGAAGGGCTGATACAAAATCATGATCCGACTCAAAGCAGGTGTCTTTGAGTAATGGCTCAGAATATATAGTAATGTCAACTAATCAGAACTCACCTCACCGTCCTGCCTAATTTACAAGTCACTTTGAGTCTGGAACGATAGCCGTCGAGTGCGTATATGTGGGCTTAAGGCAGCGGACAGCTAATTCGTGCGAAAAGTGTAGGAAAATTTCACTTTATGCGCCAATTATTTTCCACTTTATGGGCGAATGTCTCCCATAAGTTGTTGATTCCCCGTGAGGGGAATTTTCAGTTCATGCGCGAACCTACAACTGAGTTGTAAGTCCGCACATAAGCTTATAAATGTGGACGGCCGCGGGCGCGCCGCCGTCCTGACCGGCAGATTCGACCCGGTTAAATTTGCTGACCGGCCGGCGGCTCAGTGCCGGGCGACCTCGTCCCACTTCGCCCGGTCGTGCTCGATGTAGACGTACTTCCAGGCGTGGAGCGTGCCGACGTTGGGGTACATGCCCTTGACGTAGGGCTTCTTGACCCAGTTGGTGGCGGGCGTCCAGATCGGGATGACCGGCTGCTGTTCGAGCATGAAGGCCTCGGCCTGCGCGAGCAACTCGTAGCGCCTCTGCGGGTCGAGCGTCCGGTTGGCCTCGTCGAGCAGGGCCGTGAACTTCGGGTCCGACCAGCCGGTGGCGTTGTTGCCGCCCAGCGTGTGCAGGAGGCTGAGGAAGGCGTAGGGGTCGAGGAAGTCCGCGCCCCAGCCGGCGCGGCAGAAGCCCTTGTATTCGAGCTTGGCGCGGGCGCTCAGGTAGGTCTTGAACTCCACGCTCCGGAGCGGGACGGTGATGCCGAGGTTCTGCTTCCACTGCTGCTGGATGATCTCGGCGTACTGCCGCAGAGACTCCTGCGCGTTGAACGTCAGCTCGACCTCGGAGACGGGGAACTTCGAGGGGTCGTACTTACCGCCCGGGTCGCGGTAGCCGGCCTCGGCGAGCAGTTGCCTGGCGCGCTCGGGGTCGAAGTCGTCGCCCTTCGGCTGCGGGTAGCCGGGGAACATGCCCTCGGGCGTGAAGGCCGTGAGCGGCTTGACGATGCGCTTCCAGTCGGCCATCGCGCGCTTGTTGATCGCCATGTTGAAGGCCCTGCGCACGCGCACGTCGTTCATCGGCGGCCTCGTCACGTTGACGGTCAGGAACTCGATGGCGGCCTCGGGCGCGTCCATGTAGTCCTTGAGCGGGCGGATCATGTCCATCCACGCGACGGGCACGGTGTGGTTGAGGACGGCGTCGACCTCGCCGGCCTTGTAGAGGTTCATCGTCGTCGTGTTGCTGTCCGAGGGGTAGAAGCGAATCTCGTCGAGGCGCACGCGGCCGGCGTCCCAGTACATCGGGTCGCGCTCGACGACGATCTCGTCGTAAGGCTTCCACGTCTTCAGGCGGAAGGGGCCGCACGAGATGATGTTGCCGGGCTTCGTCCAGGCCGCGTCACCGTGGCGCTCGATGGCGCGGCGCGGGACGAGGCGGAAGAACTGGTGCGGGAGCAGCCCGACGAAGTAGGGCGCGCTCTGCGAGAGCGTGATGCGCAGCGTGTGGTCGTCCAGAGCCTCGACGCCGAGGTCTTCGGCCTTCACGGGCACGAACTCCTTGCCCTCCAGCGCGGCCTTCAACCGCGGGTTCGCCTTGAACTCCTTCTCGCGCCCCTTCTCGTCGCCGGCCACCGTGAGGCGCAGCGTGTCGGCGAGCCGCGCCGGGACGGACTGCGCCGGCCCGGAGCCGTCGGCCGCGGGCGCGTCCTTCGCCAGCAGGAAGTGGCCGGTCTGCGGGTCGCGGACGAAGACGCCGCCGCTGTTGAAGGCTTCGCCGTAGAGGATGTAGTAGCCGTAATAGGCGTTGCGCGAGGCGAAGGCGGGGGCCATGCCGCGGCGGATCGAGTAGACGAAGTCGTGGGCCGTGATCGGCTCGCCGTCCGACCAGCGCGCGTTGGGGCGCAGCCGGAAGGTGAAGACGGTCGAGTCGGGGCTTGATTCCCAGCTCTCGGCGATGGCCGGGATCGGCTCCATCGTCTGCGGGTGGTACTCGACCAGCCCCTCGTAGAGCGCCATGTAGATGCGCGCCTCGGGCTGCCCCGTGCCGACCTGCGGGTCGAGCGACTCCGGCTCCGACCCCGAGATGTAACGCAAGACCTGCCCGCGCGGCGGCTCGGTCTTGCCGAAGTACTCGGAGCTGGCCGAGGTCGAGGCGCAGGAGGTCAGGAGCAGGGGGAGCGCGGCGGCGAGGAGGGACAACCCCGCACGACGCCGCGGGGCGAAGGCTCGGAACGCTGCTGTCAATTTCATCGCCGATTTCCTCGTAGGGGGCGGGCCGGAGAAGTGCCGGGAGCGGTCGGTGCCGCGAAGGGCACGACGACAGTTGTAGACGGATTCCGGGGCGGAGTCAATAGACATCCTTAAGGAAGTCGCCGCAAGAGCCGAATCTGACGGTCGAGCGCCAAGAGAGTTCAATTTCCACCGCAAAGACACAAAGGCGCGAAAGAGAAGCGGAAAATCTTTTTTTTGTGTCTTTGCGGTCAATCCTGCCCGGCCGCGAAAAGGCCGGAAAGGGGGCGAAAAAAGCGGCGGACGAAAAGCCCCCGCCCGCGCATCTGAATTGATTCGGGGCCGCGTGCGCGCGACGTTGACACCCGCGTTGAAATGCCGTATCTGTAACAATTCCGCGCCCCCGCGCCCGCGGCCGCCCGGGCACAGAGGTGGGGCGCGCGGGGCTTTATAAGTAAGGACTCATAATGGATTACACGACCAGAGAGCTTCTCAAACGCTACGCCAAACTCGCCGTCGGGCAGCCCTTCGCGCCGGTGCTGCTCAACATCCTGGTGACGAGCGTGTGCGACATGCGCTGCACGCACTGCTTCTTCACGGACGAACTGGACGACCGGCCGCGCAAGAAGTTGCAGATGAAGACGCACGAGATCGCGCGCGTCTCGGAGACTTTGGGCGGCAACCTCGGCGTGCTCATCCTCGCCGGCGGCGAGCCTTTCACGCGCAAGGACCTGCCCGAGATCGTCCGCGCCTTCTACGAGAACAACCGGCTCGAATCCGTCTACCTGATGTCGAACGGGCAGATTCAGAAAAGAATCCTGCCCGACGTGACGCGCATCCTCGAAGAGTGCCCGAACCTGAACGTCACCGTCGCCCTCGGCATCGACGGGCTGAAGGAGCAGCACGAGAAGATTCGGCAGAAGCCCGGCTCGTGGGACATCGCCGTCGACACGGCCCGCCGGCTCCAGGCCATCAAGAGCGAGCGCCCGCGGCTCGACATCCAGACCTGCACCTGCTTCATGAACTCGAACCAGGACACCATCTTCGAGTGGTACGACTTCCTGAAGTACGAGCTGCGGCCCGACAAGGTCAACTTCAACTACATCCGCCCCCCTTCAGCCGACCCGAAGGAGCTCGACATTGACCACGAGCGCTACGCCCAACTCGCGCGGATGATTGACGACGACTCGCGCCACGCCGCCATCAAGAACAACTACGGCGGCGAGGCCGGCTTCTTCAAGGCCGCCATCGACATCTACATGCACGGCCTCATCGACCGCGCCCAGCGCGAGCAGAAGGCGCAGATGAAGTGCTACGCCGGGACGGCCGGCGCGGTCATCTACGACGAGGGCACGGTCTCGTCGTGCGAGAACAAGTCGGCGGTCGGGAACCTGCGCGACCACGACTGGAACTTCCAGGCGCTCTGGCGCTCCGAGGCGATGAAGGCACGCCGCAAGGAGGCGGCCGACGGCTGCTTCTGCACGCACGAGTCGAACAGCTACTACCCGAGTTTGCCTTTCAACCCGAAGCACCTCATCCAGATCAAACGTCTGGAGCGCGAGATGAAGAAGGCGAGCCGGGAGCAGGCGCGCGCCGCAGAGAAGGCCGACGGCCTGGCCGTCAAGGCGTGAGGTGCCAGCCGCACGACCGTCGAAGATGACAGGGGACAAACACGCGCACATTAATCTCACCGGCCGCCGCCTCGCGGGCGCGGCGGCCGTGGCGTTGCTCGTGTGCCTGTCGGTCAGCGGACAGGCCCCACCCACGGAGCCGCAGCCGGCGAGTCTCCCGGTCAGTTACGGGATCGTCGCCGACAACTCGGCGTCACTGCGTGATCAAACCAATTACATCGTCAGGGCCTCGCAGGAGATCATCGGGTCTGGCCGTCCTGAAGACGAAGTCTTCTTGGTCCGGTTCACAGGTCGGAAAAACATTAAGCGGGTGCACGGACTGACCCGCGATAAGAAGGCGGTCAGCGACGCCGCGGAGGATTTTTTCGTCGAGTATGGGCAGACGGCGGTGATTGACGCGGTGTACGAGTCGGCGGAGTACCTCGCCCGCCAAGTGCCTCCGGAAAACGCCGGCCGGCGCCGCGCGCTGGTGCTCATTACGGACGGAGAAGAACGAGACAGCCGCCGTAAGGTGAAGGAACTGCTCACGCTGCTCGGCGAGAAGAAAATCCGAGTCTTCGTCATCGGCTTTGTGGAGCATCTCAAGGGGCGACGCGGTTTTCTCGCCGCGCAGGCTCACTCTAGGGCCGTAACCCTTCTCAACCAACTCGCAGAGGCGACGGGCGGGCGCGCCTATTTCCCCAAAAACACGAACCAGTTGCGCGAGGCCGTGGCGGGGATATCCGAAGGGCTTCGCAATCCCTGAGCCGAGGCGGAGGGCCGCCGCCATCGTGTCGGGCCGACGGGCGGCGCGCGCGGCCGGTTAAAATTATGTCCCAGGGAAGAGTCCCGAAAATCTTAATCATCTCCTCGGACACGGGGGGCGGCCACCGCTCGGCAGCGGCGGCCATCGTCGCCGGGGTGCAGAAGTTCTTCGCCGGCGACTCGTACGCCGTGCGCGTCGTGCGGGCGGTCGAGGAGTCGCACCACCTCTCGGAGAAGATGGTCCGGCTCTATAACTGGGTGCTGCGCCACCGACAGCACTGGATGAAGTATCTGTACTGGGCCGTCAACCGCTTCCGGCCCGAGACGCGCGAGTTCTTCTACCGCCGCTCGGTCGGCTTCATCAAGGAACTCTTCGAGCGCTGGTGCCCGCACGTCGTCGTCAGCGTCCACCCCCTCACGCAGCACGCCTTCGCCCGCGTGCTGCGCGAACTCGGCCTCGCCGACAAAATCCCGCTCGTCACCGTCGTCACCGACCCGTGCTACGGCTTCTGGAAGGGCTGGGCGTGCGACGACGTGAGGCTCTACCTCGTCGCCAGCGAGGAGGCGCGCCAGCAATTGATTGACTACGGCGTCGCGCCCGAGCGGATCAAGATTTCGGGCATGCCCGTCCACCCGAAGTTCGAGCAGCCGGACGAGCGCGCCGCGCAGGCCGCCCGCCGCGCCCTCGGCCTCGACCCCGAGAAGTTCACCGTCTTCGTCAACGCCGGCTGGGTCGGCGGCGGCAACATCCCGAACATCTTCAGAGAACTCGCGCGCGGCGAGCTCGACGTGCAGGCCATCTTCCTCGCCGGCAAGAACGAGGAGCTGCGGGCCGAGGCCGAGAGCCTGGCCGCGACGGCGAAGTTCCCCGTGAAGGTCATCGGCTACTCCGAGCAGATCGAGCAGTTGATGCAGGCCGCCAACGTGATGGTCTCGAAGCTCGGCGGGCTGACGACTTTCGAGGCGCTGGCCTGCCGCGTCCCGATCATCGCCGACGCGACCACGCCGCCGATGCCGCAGGAGTCGGGCGCGGCCAGGATGCTCGCCCGCCGCGGCGCGGGCGTCATGCTCAAGCGCGCGGGCGACATCGTGCCCGTCGTGCGCCGGATGGTCGAAGACTCCCGCTACTACGCCTCGCTGCGCGCGGCCGCCGCGACGGTCGCGCGCCCCGACGCGACGCGCCGCATCGTCGAAGAGATCGCCGCCCTCCTCCCCGCGCCGCCCGAGGAAGAGAACGTCGCCGAAATCCGGTCGGCCTGAAGGGAATTTTTGATTTGAGATTTTTGATTGGCGTTTGAAGACAGGACGGCATGCTCTTTCAATCGCCAATCAAAAATTCCCTCGGTTGACGCGCCCTCGGGCGATAAGTTTTAATCAGCCTGTTCGATCCAACACAAGACCGATTCGCCCACGTCGCACGTCAGGCCGGGGGCGTCTACGTCCAGGAGACGACACGTTGAGTCTTCTTCTCGAAGGGAAGCGCGCGTTCGTGACCGGCGGCACGCGCGGCATCGGGGCCGCCATCTGCGAAGTCTTCGCGCGCGAGGGCGCCGACGTGGCCTTCAACTACCACTCGCGCGAAGACCTCGCCGCGGCCACCGTCGCGAAGGTCGAGGCCCACGGCCGCCGCGCCCGCGCCTACAAAATCTCCGTCACCGACCGCCACGGCCTGAAGAAAATGACGCGCGAGCTGGTCGAGGCGTGGGGCGGCCTGGACGTGCTCGTCAACAACGCCGCCGTCAACCGCGGCGACAACTTCGCCACCACCACCGACCGCGCCTGGGACATGGTCATTGACACCAACGTCAACAGCCTCTTCGCCGTCACCAAGCCCGTCTACAAGCAGATGATCCGCCAGCGCAAAGGCTCGATCCTCAACATCACCTCCATCGGGGCCATCCGCGCTTTGCCCACGGCCGTCCACTACGCCACCTCGAAGGCCGCCGTGATCGGCTTCACCAAGTGCCTGTCGCGCGAGGCCGCGACCTTCGGCGTCTCGGTCAACGCCATCGCCGCCGGCATCTTCGACACCGAACTCGCCCACGAACTCCCCGACCGCCTCATCGAGATGCACAAGTTCTGGGCCGCCGCCGGCCGGATGGGCCGCCCGGACGAACTGGCCGAGATCGCCGCCTTCCTCGTCAGTGACCGCAACAGCTTCATGAACGGCGAGATCGTCATCGTTGACGGCGGCGCCGTCACGTAGAAGTTTCGGGTTCCGATTTGAAGACAGTTGTACGAACTCGCAACCCGAAACTTTGTCGCCCTAGCTGAAATTGAATTTCATTATTAAGTCCTTTGCTGTCAATAAATAAGCTTGACAGGCGCGGGGCCGGAAGTTACTATCCAGTCGTCTCTTGAATTCCCCCTGAGAGGCAGCTTTCCCACGGAGGCGACGATGGCGAACACGGAACTGGTCGAGAACCTGAACCGCGCGCTGGGCCTGGAGTTGGCGGGCGTCATTCAGTACCTTCAGCACAGTTTTCTGGTGACGGGGCCTGAGCGCGAGGTCTTCCGCAAGTTCTTCCGCGACATGAGCGAGGAGTCGCAGGATCACGCGACGCTGCTCGGCGACAAGATCGTCTCCCTCGGCGGCGTCCCGACGGTCGAGCCGGGGGACATCATGCAGTCGACCGAGTTGGCCGAAATGCTGCGCCAGGATTTGGGGCTGGAGCGCGCCGCGATGGAGGCTTACGTCGCGGCGTGGAAGTCCTGCACGGACGCCGAGTTAGGCACGCGCTTCCTCCTCGAAGAGCGCATCTCGGAGGAGCAACGCCATATCGAGGAGTTCGAGAAGCTGACGAACGAGCGCAAGGCCAACGTCACGCGCGAGAAGATCACGCTCCGGCAGGTGGGTTAGGGAAGAGTCGGGTATGAAAAAAGCGGCGGCGCGTCGGGTA
>JALZHT010000310.1 GCA_030860645.1 Acidobacteriota bacterium | reverse complement strand
GTCTTTAAGACTGCCGACGAGGGTGGCAGTCTTTAAGACTGCCGACGAGGGTGGCCGCCGCGGCCCGGCCAGCGCCGGCGGCGGCCGCCGTTTCTGGTGACGTTCGTGCGACGGCTTTTTCGTGAGGAGTGTGGAGTGATGCAGACGGCAATCGAAACGGGGCGGCAACAGTTTTACGCGGAACTGCTCACGCCGCGGGCGGCGGCGCGGCCCGTCATCAGCCTGGAGGGGATTCACAAGACTTACGCGATGGGCGACGTGGAGGTGCACGCGCTGCGCGGCGTCTCTCTGGACATCGCCGAGGGCGAGTTCGTCGCCATCATGGGCACTTCCGGCTCGGGCAAGTCGACGATGATGAACATCGTCGGCTGCCTCGACCGCCCGACGCGCGGCACTTACGTCCTCGACGGTCAGGACGTGTCCTCGCTCTCGAAGGACGAGCGCGCCGACATCCGCAACCGCAAGCTCGGCTTCGTCTTCCAGGGTTTTAATTTGCTCTCGCGCACGTCGGCGCTGGAGAACGTCGAGCTGCCGATGCTCTACGCGGGCGTCGCGGCGGACGAGCGGAAGAGGCGCGCGACGGCGGCGCTCCACGCGGTGGGGCTGGCCGGGCGCGAGCAGAACCACCCGAACCAGCTCTCGGGCGGGCAGCAGCAGCGCGTGGCGGTCGCCCGCGCGCTCGTCAACGACCCGACGCTGATCCTCGCCGACGAGCCGACGGGCGCGCTCGACTCGCGCACCTCGGTCGAGGTGATGGAGATTTTCCAGCGGCTCAACCGCGAGCGCGGCATCACGCTCGTCCTCGTCACGCACGAGCCGGACATCGCGGCCTACGCCGACCGCGTGGTCGTCTTCAAGGACGGCAAAATCAAAAAGGACACCCGCGTGGACGCGCCGCGCGACGCCGCGGAGGAGTTGAAAAACTTGCCCGCGAGTGAACCGGAAGAGGACTGAAAGGATTTTTGAGTTGCGATTTTTGATTTTTAATTGAAGACCGCGTACGCGTCCTCTTTCAATCAAAAATCAAAAATCGCAACTCAAAAATCAAAAATTGCCTGGGTGAAGACCATGAACGCACTGTCAATCATCCGCGTCGCCTTCCGGGCGCTGGTACGCAACAAGATGCGCGCGGCGCTAACCATGCTCGGCATCATCATCGGCGTCTCGGCCGTGATCGCGATGGTGAGCATCGGGCAGGGCGCGCAGGCCGCCGTGCAGGCGCAGATCGAGGGCATGGGCACGAACCTGCTCTTCGTCAGCGCGGGCGCGCAGAACGCGGGCGGCGTGCGCGGCGGCGCGGGCGCCGACTCCTCCTCGAACGCGCTGACGGCCGAAGACCTCGCGGCGGTGCGGCGCGAGGTGCCGAGCGTGGCGATGGTCAGCCCGCAGGTCAACTCGCGCGCGCAGATGGTCGCCGGCAACCTCAACTGGAGCGCGCAGGTGCAGGGCGTCGGCGAGCAGTTCACGGAGATCCGCAAGTGGGGCGTCGAGTCGGGCGCGTTCTTCACCGAAGCGGACGTGCGCGCGGCGGCGCGCGTCATCGTCCTGGGGCGCACCGTGGCCGACAACCTCTTCCCCGGCACAGACCCGGTGGGGCAGACCGTGAGGGTCACGAACCTGCCTTTCCGCGTCGTCGGCGTGATGGCGCGCAAGGGTCAAGACCCGCAGGGGCGCGACCAGGACGACCTCGCCTTCGCGCCCTACACGTCCGTGCAGAAGAAGCTCCTCGGCAACAACCGCCTCCAGGTCGCCTACGTCTCGGCCGTCTCGCAGGACGCGACCTACACGGCGCAGGCGCAGATCACAGACCTGCTGCGCCAGCGCCACAAGCTGACGCCGTCGGAGCCGAACGACTTCACGGTGCGCAACATGTCGGACGTGGCCGAGGCGGCCAACGAGACGAACAACACGATGACCGTGCTGCTGGGCTGCATCGCGGGCGTCTCGCTGCTCGTCGGCGGCATCGGCATCATGAACATCATGCTCGTCTCGGTGACGGAGCGGACGCGCGAGATCGGCATCCGCATGGCAATCGGCGCGCGCTCGTCGGCGGTGCGGACGCAATTCCTCATCGAGTCCATCGTTCTCAGCCTGACGGGCGGGCTGGTCGGCATCCTGCTCGGCGTGGGCGTCTCGGTCGCCATCCCGCAGTTCCTGGGCTGGCCGACGCTGGTCTCGACGGCGTCCATCGCCGGCTCCGCGCTCTTCTCCGCGGCCGTCGGCATCTTCTTCGGCTACTACCCGGCGCGCAAGGCCGCCGGCCTCGACCCGATTGAAGCCTTGCGTTTCGAGTAAAGGGGATTTTTGATTTGCGATTTTTGATTTTAGATTTTTGATTTGCGAGTGGCAGCCGTCGGTCATCAGTCGCCTGGTGACTAAATCAAAAATCGCAAATCAAAAATCTAAAATTCCGAGTGGCGAGTAGAGGGTAAGGGGTTTTTATTATGACGAAGAGCGAAGTTTTAACGACGTGGCCCGCGGTCGTGGGCCAGCCGGCGGCGGAGCCGAAGCCGTCGCGGAGCGCCGACTTCGAGCTGGCGCAGCGGGCCGCCGCGGGCGACGCGGACGCCTTCGAGCAGCTCTACCGCCTGCACCACCGGCGCGTCTACAGCCTGTGCATGCGCATGATGCAGAACGAGGCGGAGGCCGAAGACCTCACGCAGGAGGTCTTCGTGCAGTTGCTGCGCAAGGCCGGGATGTTCCGCGGCGACTCGGCCTTCACGACGTGGCTGCACCGGCTCACGGTCAACCAGGTCTTGATGTACTTCCGGAAGAAGGGCGTGCGCCTGGAGCGGACGACCGAGGACGGCGAGATGCCGGAGCAGGTCGTCAAGGGGACGGAGAAGGCCGCGCGGATGCCGGTCGTCGACCGCATCGCGCTCGACCGGGCCGTCGCCAAGCTCCCGCCCGGCTACCGCGCCGTCTTCCTCCTGCACGACGTTGAAGGGTACGAGCACGAGGAGATCGCGAAGGCGCTCGGCATCGCCGCCGGCACCTCCAAGTCGCAACTGCACAAGGCCCGCATGAAGCTGCGGAACATCCTCCGGCAGCTCGCATAAAGAATTTTTGATTGGCGATTGGAATCAGCGCGGCTGTCTGCTTCCAATCGCCAATCAAAAATCTCAAATCAAAAATGCCCCTCAGTCTTCAAGGAACTTCCCGCGGAAGAGCGGCTGCCCCGCCAGAGAGGCGCGGAAGCCGTAGAGGGCCAGCGCGCAGAGCATGACGAGTTGGAGGACGAAGCCGCCCGCGTACCACGCCGACAGCTCGGTGGTGACGGGGAAGAAGGCCCAGATGTGCGTGAAGAAGAAGGCCGAGATCAGTGCGAGCAGGCCGAAGCGCGCCAGGACGGCGACGGCCAGCGTCGGGCCGAGCACGGCGGCCAGCAGCGTGAGCGGCGACTTGTCATCCACGCCGATCACGAACGGGCTGCACAACAGGAGCCAGCCCGCGGCGACGCCCAGCCACTTCCGCCGCAGCAGCATGGCGAAGAAGAACAAGACCGCGGCGATGATGAAAGCGAACAGGATCGAGGCGACGGTCTGGTTGACGAGGAGCGGGACGAACCCGTTCAGCCCGAGCAGCCCCAGCTCGTAGGTGAGGTTGGAGCCGGGGCTGGGCGTGTCCCTCGGCCTCCCCAGCAACTCCGGGGCGAGCACTTCGAGTTGACGGGCGAGCATGATGCCGACGCCGAACGCCGCCCCGACGAGCACGTCGCGGCCGACGAGCGGGTCGCGGAATTGCCCGGCCAGCAGCCGGCTCCAGGAGATGATCCACTCCGGCCAGCGCCGGCGGAGGAACGGTTCGAGCGCGAGGTAGAGGAGGCCGACGAAGACGGCCCAGAAGATCGCCGACTGGAGGCCCCGGAGGAACAGCCCGACGACCTCGCCCAACGTCGGCACATGATGCACGTAGAAGACCCAGAAGACCATCCGCACGGCGAAGGTGAAGAGCGTCAGGCGGAGCGCGCCCCGGCGGTCGCCGCGCCCGAGCCGCAGGTTCCTCCACGCGAGCAGCGCCCCGAGGGCGAGCGTGCCGAAGTACAGCACGAGCAACAGCGCCGCCCCCACACTCTGGCCGATGCTCTCCTCGTGCACGAGCTGCCGGCCGGGGTTCCGCCACGGCCCGACCAACTCGAAGTAGACGGGGCGGCCGCGGTAAGCGGCGGCCTCGACGCGCAGGGGCAGTCCCGGCCGTTCGGGGTAGGAGCCTTCCCAGGCGGCGCGCGCGTCGTAGACTTGCGGCGAGTCCCACTTCGGCTCGGCGGGCCGGAAGGTGGCCGGGTCAAGCCCCGCCTCCGCGAAGAGCGCGGCCCAATCGGGGGCGGGCGTCGCGTCCGGCCTCGCCGCCTCGAACTGCGGCGGCACGGCCTCGAAGTGAGTCAGCCGCCCGGCCGTGTCGAGGATCGTCAGCACCATGCCGGAGACTTCGTTCGGCGGGTCGTGAGTCTTGACGCGCCAACTGTCGTAAGGCTCAAGCGGGCGCGGGCTTTGCCGGTGCCAGAAGGTGATGGCCGGCGGCCGTCCCGTCCTGAGCTTCTCCCAGCGGTCGGGCGACGGGTCGTGGTCGCGCACGTGGATGAGCACCTCCCGGTCTTCGAGGAAGCCGTGGACGGAGTCGACCGCCTGGGCGTCGTACCCGAGCCGCCGCGCGATCTCGGAGGCGTGCCGCTTGAGGTCGTCCGCCGACCTTTCGAGCGGCACGAGCCTGTGCAGAGAAGTCTTCCCAG
>JALZHT010000309.1 GCA_030860645.1 Acidobacteriota bacterium | reverse complement strand
CCCTGACCGCCGCCAGCGTGGGCACGGCGGCCCTCTCGGGCACCGGCACGGCGAACCGCCTCGCCAAGTGGCTCGACGGCTCCGGCTCGCTCGGCGACTCGATGCTCTCGGAGGCGAGCGGCAACCTCGTGGTCAACGGCGGCAACGTGCAGCTCATGGCCGCCCCGACCACCGCCAAGGAGACCAACCTGATGTACCTCGGCGGCTCGGACATGACGACCGGCATCCTGGCG
Source organism: Acidobacteriota bacterium (assembly GCA_030860645.1). Lineage (GTDB taxonomy): Bacteria > Acidobacteriota > Blastocatellia > Pyrinomonadales > Pyrinomonadaceae > QHXN01. Next base: position 4,519 of record JALZHT010000309.1, on the reverse strand, counting down.
GGCGGCGTCCCGTCCTTCCTGGCCTCGAACGGGCCGTACTTCGCCATGCGCGGCAACACCTTCTCGACCTACGCCGGTCAGCGCGGGCTGTTCGTCATCTCGGCCGGCAGCGTCAGCTCCCCGGTCGGCAACGAGGGGTCGGTCGCGTTCATGACGGGCGCCGACCAGGTGAGGATGGTCGTCAAGCCGAGCGGCGACGTGGGCGTCGGCACGACCACCCCCACCCAGAAGCTCGAAGTGGCCGGCAACCTCAAGCTCGCGGGCAACGGGAACGGCATCATCTTCCCCGACGGGTCGAAGCTGACCTCGGCCTCGGGCGGGGGCATGACGGGCGACGGCATCGTGTCGGCCATTAACAGCCCCTCGACGACCACTAACATCTCGGACGCGCGCCTCTCGGCCAACGTCGCGCGCCTCGGCGGCGCGAACAACTGGACGGGCGTGAACGCCTTCGCCACGGGCCTCTCGGCCGGCGGCTCGCTGGTGACGAACGTCGGCAACCCGGTCAACGCCGGCGACGCCGTCAACAAGGCTTACACGGACGCCAACTTCGTCCGCTTCGTCCCCGGCGCCGAGCAGCTCTCGGTCGGCGACGCCAACGGCACCGCCCCGATGATTAACCTGCGCGGCGGCTCGACCTGCTGCTCCGGCCCCGGCGGCCACACGCCGGCCTGGTTCAAGGTCTTCCAGAACGGCAGCTTCGTCGCCACCGGCAACCTCGGCATCGGCGTCTCCCCGATGCAGGGCAAGGGCTACCGCACCTCGTGGGACAGCTACAAGGGCGCGTTCCGCTCCGGCTACGCCGACAACGAGTGGGACGACGGCACCGTGGGCTTCTTCTCGTGGGCGGGCGGCAGCAACTCGACGGCCGAGGGCCTCTACGCCTTCGCCTTCGGCGACACGAACTTCGCCCGCTCGACTTCGAGCATCGCCTTCGGCAGCGGCAACGAGGTGAAGGGCGCGGCCGGGTTCTCGGCCGGCGCGGGCAACCGCGTCTGCGACACCTACGGCGTCGCCTTCGGCAACAAGGCGCAGTCGGGCGGCCCGCTCATCAACGGCAAGTGCGACCCCGATACCTTCAACATCCGCGGCCTCGCGGCGGTCGCCATCGGCTACAACGTGACGGCCGACCAGGATCACACGACGGCGATGGGCAAGTTCGCCTCGAACAACGGCTTCAGCGGCACCTTCATCTGGAGCGACGGCGCGGCCACGGCCTCGGCCGACACCTTCCGCAACACGGCCAACAACGAGTTCGCGGTGCGCGCCACGGGCGGCGTCCGCTTCCGCACCAACCTCGGCGGCACGACGGGCTGCAACCTGCCCGCCGGCTCCGGCGTCTTCAACTGCACGTCGAGCCGCACGACCAAAGAGAACTTCCTCAACGTCAATGGCGAGGACGTGCTCGCCTCGCTGCGCAAGGTTCCGGTCTCGACCTGGAACTACATCACCGAGGGCAGCCAGGTGCGCCACCTCGGGCCGATGGCCGAGGACTTCTACAGCGTCTTCCGGCTCGGCACGGGCAACACCTCCATCGGCGTGCAGGACTTGGCCGGCGTCAGCCTCGCCGCCGTCAAGGCGCTCGACGAGCGCACGGCCGCGCTGCAACAGAAGACCGCCGAGGTCGAGCAACTCCGCGGCCGCCTGTCCGAACTCGAACAGCGCCTCGCCGCCATCGAGCAGGCCCTCCAGTCCAAGAGCGAGGAGGGCGAGCGCCGGTAACGGGAAGAAGGCAGCCGGGGATTTTTGATTTGCGATTTTTGATTTGAGATGAGAAGGCGACGGCCCTCCCCAATCGCAAATCAAAAATCTAAAATCTAAAATCCCCGACTGCCTTCCGCTTTCTGCCTTCTGCCTTCTTCCCCTTTTTACTTCTTGACCAGCGTCTCAAGCAGCCGCCCGACTTTCTCGTGGAGGTCGGGCGGCGCGCCGTAGAAGACGGCGGCGGCCTTGCCCTGCCTGTCGAAGACGAACGTGCGCGGGACGCTGCCGAGCGTGCCGAAGGGCGCGGCCAACTCCTCCGTCCCCAACACGACGCTGACCGGCAGATTCAAAGGCTTCGTCAGCTCGCGCACCGCCGCCTCCTCCGACTCGACGGCCACGGCCACGACCTCGACCGCGTCGCCGTGCCGCCGCTTAATCTCACCCAGGAAGCTCAGCGTCGAGCGGCACGGCGGGCACCACGTGGCCCAGAACTCGACGACCACGACGCGGCCCGCGAGCCGCGCCGACTCGACCGCGCGCCCCTCCAAATCCTTCGCCGCGAACGCCGGCAGCGCGGCGATCTCGGCCTCGACAACTTTCGCGCCGTGCTCGGCGGCGAGCTGGCTCGTGCGGCCGGCGAGCGCGAGGTCAATCATGCCCGCGAGGTCGCGCTTGAACTTCTCGTGGTTGGCCTTCTCGCGCCAGGGCGTGTACTTGCCCTTCGCGCCGAACCAGCCGAAGTCGTTCGGCTGCGCGACCATCACGTCCCCGACGAAGACGACCGGGTAGCGCGTCACGCCGTAGCGCTCGGCGAGCCGGGAGTCGCCCCAGTTCTCGCTCACGAACTCGACCCCCCCGCCGTAATTCTGCACGACATCTTTGATCAGCAAACTTGCCGGGTCGGACAGGCTTCAAGTGTACGGCCAGCGCACCAGCGTCACCGTCACCTTCCGCGCGCCCGCGGCGTCCTGCGCCGCGGCCGCGCGCGTGACGCACGAGCACACAAGCCCGACTACCAACACACAGAAGGCGACGCTTCGCTTCATCACTTGTCCCCGCAACAGAAGTTGAAATAGGCGGGCAGCACCTTGTCGAAGACGACGGCCGCGCGCTTGAGCGCCTCGGCGTCGGGCTGGCCCGCGAGCGCGGCCTGCGCCGACTCCAAATAGAGCAGGCCGAGGCTGTGATCGGCCTTCGCGTCCCGCAGACGCTTCTCGTAGGAGGCGGCCTGCGCCCGCAAGCGCGGCAGCTCGCCCTCGGGCGTCGGCGCGGCGACGGCGCGGCCGAGCAGGAGAACCGCGTCCAGATACTTGTGGAGCGCACCGGCGTGGCGGCCCGCGCGGTTCAACTCGCCGGCCAGCTTCAGCGTCGAGTTGACGCCGTTGAAAAGCGGCTGCTGCTGGTTCGCCTGCTCGGCGGCGGCCTCGGCCCGGCGGTAGGCTTCGAGCGTCTCGGCCTCCCGGCGCGTCAGCTCCGGCTCCAGCGAGCGGAGCCGCGGCGCGGGGGCCGCCGGGCCGAGGTCGAGGCCGTAAGTGAAGAGCGCGAAGTCGAGCTGCGCGGGGGCGAGCCCCATGTAGAGGAGGCCATCCGGGACGGTCGTGTTCAGCCCGTAGAGGCGGCCCGACTGGTAGTAAGGCCGGGCCTGCTGGACGGCGGCCTCGGCCAGCGCGCGCACGAGCAGCGGGGAGCCGTCGGCGGGGACGGAGGCGAGCCGCCGCTCCCTCGCGTCCATCAACGCGCCGAGCCTCTTCCACTCCGCCTCGAAAGCCTCCAGGCTCTTCACGTCCGACTTCGCGCCGAGGTAGGCGCGGGCCGCCGTCATCGCCCACGGCGACTGGAGCCTGTAGAGGGCGAGGCGGAGGCGGCCCGCCCGCGCGTGCTCGCCCACGTCGCGCAGCCCGGCGGCGAGTTGCCGCGCCTCGTCCTCGGAGAGCTTGAGCGTCGCCAGCGTCTTCTCCAGACCGGCGGCCGAAGTCAGCAGTTGCTCCGCGGCCTCCTGCGCGCGGGCCGCGGCCGGGGAGAGCAGCCACAGCACCGCCAGCGCGCCGCGGAGCACGGCAGGGAAGTGCGTCGGCTTCGCTCGTCGTGTCATGTTGGTGCCAGAAATAAAAGGCGAGACGGCCGGCGCATCATAGCCCGCGCCCGCCCGCGGCGGAAGCACTCGATGACGAGCCGGACGATTCCGGGGATGAGCGGGCGCGGGAAGGAGACGAAGGCAAAAGTGGGAGCCGCCGGAGTTGGCCTCGTCCACTTCCGCCCTTTGCCTTTCGCCTTTCGCCTCTTGCCTTTTGCCTTCTCTCCGCCTTGCCTTTATCTTCGTGCGCGGAGGTCGGCGCATGTCTCAACTGTGGGCGCTCGTGTGGCTGAAGTGGGCGCTGTTCCGCAACTCGATGCGTTCGCGGCGGGCGGTCGTGGGGAAGGTGGCGGCGGCGCTGGGGACGCTGGCGGGGCTGGCGTTGTCGCTCCTGGTGGCGGCGGGGCTGGGGGCGGCGGCCTACGGCTTCACTTCGCCCGAGGGCGTCGTGAGCGAGGGCGCGCGGCTCGACGGCTACGTCTTCCTCTTCTTCATCTTCACGACGGCCTTCGTGATGTGGGCGCTGATGCCGCTCGCGCTCGGCGGCGGGAGCCGCTTCGAGCCCGCGCGGATGCTGCTCTACCCGGTCTCGCTCGGCCGCCTCTTCGCCTTCGACTTCCTGAGCGACCTGACGAGCCTCACGTCGGTCTTCGTCGTGCCGTCGCTCGTGGCGCTGTGCGCGGGCGTCGGGCTCGGGCGCGGGAGGCCCGCGGCGGGGCTCCTGGTCGCGCTAGTCACGGT
>JALZHT010000308.1 GCA_030860645.1 Acidobacteriota bacterium | reverse complement strand
CACGCGTCGCGCCGCCCGCGGCGCGCGCACCCCGAGCTTCGCGTCCTCGCCGACCAGCTCTTCGGTTTCGTCCTCGGCCCCGGCGGCTTTATCGCCGTTCCCCGCCCCGGCCTCCGCCGCCTGCGCCGCGCCCTGCCCGGCCGCGCCCTTCAGCGCGTCCATGATGTGCAGGCCGTCGAAGGCGTCGCGGGCGTAGAAGAGTTCGCCCCGGTAGAGCGACTTCAAGTCCTCCTCGACGTAGCGGCGCGTGAGGGCCGCGCCGCCGAGCACGACCGGCACGGTCAGGCCGCGCTCGCTCATCAGCTCAAGGTTCTCCTTCATGACGAGCGTGGACTTGACGAGCAGGCCCGACATCCCGATGGCGTCCGCCCCGCTCTCCTCGAAGGCCGACAGGATGTTCTCGACCGGCTGCTTGATGCCGAGGTTGACGACGCGGTAGCCGTTGTTGGTCAGGATGATGTCGACGAGGTTCTTGCCGATGTCGTGCACGTCGCCCTTGACCGTGGCGAGCACCATCGTCCCCTTCGCCGTCGCGCCGCCCTTCTTCTCCATGAAGGGTTCGAGGAATTTCACGGCCGCCTTCATCACCTCGGCCGACTGGAGGACGAACGGGAGCTGCATCTGCCCGCTGCCGAACAGCTCGCCGACGGTCTTCATCCCGTCGAGCAGGATGTCGTTGATGATGTCGAGCGCGGAATGCTTTTCGAGCGCGAGGCTTAAATTCTCTTCGAGCTTCTGCTTCTCGCCGTCAATGACGTGGCGCTTGAGGCGCTCCTCGACGGCCAGGTTCGAGGTGTCCTGCTTCGCGCCCGCGGCCTTCACGCCCGCGAAGAGCGTGGTGAACTCGGCGAGCGGGTCGTAGGTGCACACTTCGCCCTCGAACCGCCTGCGGTCGTAGATGAGGTCGCGCGCCACTTCCGTCTCGCGCTCGCCGATGCGGTTCAGGGGGACGATCTTGCTGGCGTTGACGATGGCCGCGTCCAGCCCGGCCTCGACGGCGTCGTGGAGGAAGACCGAGTTGAGCGCGACGCGGGCCGCTGGCGTGAGGCCGAAGGAGATGTTCGAGACGCCGAGCAGCGTGAAGCAGCCCGGCAGCTCGCGCTTGATGCGGCGGATGGCCTCGATGGTTTCGAGCGCGTTGCGCCGATCCTCCTCGATGCCGGTCGAGATGGGGAGCGCGAGCGGGTCGAAGAAGATGTCGTGCGCCGGGAGGCCCAACTCTTCGGTCGCCTCAAGGTAGGCGCGGCGCGCGATCTCGAACTTCTTCCCGGCCTCGCGCGCCATCCCCTCCTCGTCAATCGTGCCGACGACGACGCTCGCGCCGTACTCCTGCGCCAGCCCGACGACCTTGCGGAAGCGCGGCACGCCGTCCTCGTAGTTCGTCGAGTTGAGGATGCACTTGCCGCCCGCGTGTTCGAGGCCCGCCTCCATCTTCTCCCACTCGGTCGAGTCGAGCATCAAGGGGACGCGCACGTTCGTCACCAGCCGCGCGGCCAGCTCGTGCATGTCGCGCACGCCGTCGCGGCCGACGTAGTCCACGTTCACGTCGAGGACGTGCGCGCCCTCGCGCTCCTGCTCGCGCGCGAGCGAGACCAGCCCGTCCCAGTCCTCCGCCCCTAAAAGCTCGCGCATCTTCCTCGAACCCGAGGCGTTGACGCGCTCGCCGACGATGAGGAACGAGGTGTCCTGCCGGTACGGCTGCTGGATGTAGAGCGACGAGGCGGCCGGCGTCAGCGGCACTTCGCGCCGGGCGGGCGTCACGTCCCTGACCGCTTCGACCACGGCCTTGAGGTGCGCGGGCGTCGTACCGCAGCAGCCGCCGACGACGGAGACGCCGAGGTCGCGCGCGAAGTGCAGGAGGTCTGCGGCCAGGGACTCGGGCGTCTCGCGGAAGACGGCGTGGCCGCCGACGTTGTCGGGGATGCCGGCGTTCGGGATGACCGAGACGGGGAAGCGCGAGTTCTGGCAGAGGTAGCGGACGTTCTCCGTCATCTGCTTCGGCCCGGTCGCGCAGTTCATCCCGACCACGTCCACGGGGAACGGCTCCAGCGCCGTCAAGGCCGCGCCGATCTCCGTGCCCATCAGCATCGTGCCCTGCTGCTCAATCGTCACCTGCGCGATGACGGGGACGCGGCGGCCCGAGGCTTTGAACTCGGCGAAGATCGCCATCAGCGCGGCCTTCACCTGCAACATGTCCTGGCAGGTCTCGACGATGAGGAGGTCGGCCCCGCCGTCGAGCAGCCCCTTCGCCTGCACGCCGTAGGCGTCCTTGACCTGCCGGAAGGTGGCCTGCCCGAGGCTCGGCAGCTTCGTCCCCGGCCCCATCGAGCCGGCCACCCAGCGCGGCCGCTCCTTCGTCGAAAAATCCGCGGCGACGCGGCGGGCCAGTTGCGCGGCCTTGAAGTTCAACTCGTAGGCCATCTCGGCGATGCCGTACTCGGCGAGGACGATGGGCGTGCCGCCGAACGAGTCGGTCTCGATCACGTCGCAGCCGACTTCGAGGAAGCCCGCGTGCACGCGCTCGACCGCCGACGGCTTCGTGACGAGCAGGTACTCGGGGCAGCCCTCGAACTGCGGCCCGCCGAAGTCGTCCACGGTCAAGTCCTGCGCGTGCAGGTTCGTCCCCATCGCCCCGTCGAAGACGACGATGCGCTCTTTGAGTGTGTTCAGGAAGTCGGACATATTCGGGTAGACAGTGGTCACTAGACAGTAGTCAGTAGAAAGACGTTCGCCGGCGAACCGCCCGGGCGTCGGCTTCAGTTGTCGCGGTGCGGGGCCTACCGGCTACTGTCTCTTAAAAAAAGTGCCCCGCGCTAAACAACGCGGGGCCTCGGTACGGGAAGCCTGTTTGTGGCGGTCACGACTGAACGCGCCGAGCTGTTTAGCAGGTTATTTTACGTGGCCGCAAGTCGCCTTAACTCACCACGTTTGTTCGCCGGGGTCAATTGAACCACCGCGCCCGCGCCGGTGTCAAGGCCGCCTACTTGGTGGCCTTCTCCCAGTCGCGGTGCAGGGCCTGGGCGACTTCCTCGGCCCGGCGGCGGGTCGGCTCCTTCAAAGAGAGCGGATTAACTTTGAACCGCTTGTGGCCGAAGTCGCGCGACCACAGCCGCGCGCCCGACTGCGATTCGAGCCGGACGAAGACGCGCGCCTCGGACTTCTCGTCGTAGACGCGCACGGAGAGCGCGCCGGTCAGCACGGCGTCGGCCTCCTCGGGGCGGCCGACGACGGTGAAGCCGCGCCGCGAGAGTTGCTCTTCGAGTAAGAGGCGGAACCGCTCGGCCTCGTCGTCCCGGCCCATGTCGCCGACGTAAATCTTCCGCACCTCGCCGAGCGCCGACGACCGCCGGGCCCGCACCTCGTTCGCGCCGGCCCGGGCCGTGTCGAGGCCCGGAAGGCACACGGCGGCTGCCATGAGGGCTAACACGCACAGACGTTTCATCTCATGCTCCTTTCGTCGTGGGGCAAGTCTCTTAGACGAACGTTGTCTGCGGAGGGGAGCACCCGCGGGGCCGACCGACGCTGGCGCCAATGTAATTCAGAAGCGCCTGGCGGGCAAGGAGAATTTTAGATTTTAGATTTTTGATTTGCGACTGGAAGAAGGCGGCCACGCCGCTCCCCATTTCAAATCGCCAATCAAAAATCTAAAATCTAAAATTCCCTACTCGCGCCCGGGCTTTTGTGTTACTTTCGCCCCACCCCGCACGGCTTTTGTATGCGACGAGCCATCTACCCAGGTTCCTTCGACCCGGTCACGAACGGCCACCTCGACATCATCGAGCGCGGCTCGAAGCTCTTCGACGAGATCGTCATCGCCATCCTCGTCAACCCCGAGAAGCGCGCGCTCTTCAGCATCGAGGAGCGGCGCGCGATGATCGAGGAGGCGGCGGCCGGGATGCGGACGCACGGCTGCCGCCTGCGCGTCGACTCGTTCGAGGGGCTGCTCGTCAAGTACGCCGTCGAGCAGCAGGCCGACGCCATCGTCCGCGGCATCCGCGCCGTCTCCGACTATGAATACGAGTTGCAGATGGCTTTGATGAACCGCACGCTTGAGCCGCGCGTCGAGACCGTCTTCCTGACGGCCGCCGCGGCCTACTCCTACATCAGCTCCCGCCTCGTCAAAGAAATCTACCAACTCGGCGGCCCCATCGCCGGGTTAGTCCCCGCCTCGGTCGAGGCGCGCATGCGCGGCAAGTTCGGCAATAGCTGAACCCGGCCCCGCGCGCGCGTGCTATACTCGACCCCGTTCCAACACTATTGCCGCGCGGCGGAGAGAGCACGTCGCTCACCCTGTTGAAGGAGGGGAAACTGTATGCCACGAGGCGACAAGTCGAAGTACACCGACAAGCAGAAGCGGCAGGCCGAGCACATCGAGGAGGGCTACGAGGAGCGCGGCCTCTCCGAGGATGAGGCCGAGCGCCGCGCCTGGGCCACCGTCAACAAGATGACGGGCGGCGGCAAGAAGCCCGGCGGCTCCGGCCGCGGGAAGAAGACGAACAAGGCCCCGGCGAAGAAGGGCGGCAAGAAAGGCGGCTCCAAGAGCGGCGGCAAGAAGGGCGGGTCGAAGAAGGGCGGCTCCAGGAAATGAGTTCCTGACTGCCGGGGCTGAGTTGCTAAAGTCGAAACTTCCGCGTCCCTGTTGACAACCGAGTATCCCGGAACGCACGTCAAGACTGGAGGGGCAGGGCTTGTCCCTGCCCGCCCGAGATTCCTTAGACATCAGCGCCGAATCAATTGAGCCGCGGCGGGCAGGGAC
>JALZHT010000307.1 GCA_030860645.1 Acidobacteriota bacterium | reverse complement strand
AGCATGCACCGCGGCGGCCTGGCGCTGGCCGCGGCCGGCCTCGCGGGCCTCCTCCTCGGCGCTTTCTACAAACGGGGGCAGGGTAGCCAGCGATGAGGGTGGGGTTCCCATACGAGGGCTACGAACAGATCGCGCCGGCCGAGGTGCCCGACGCGAATCTCTTAGGCGTCTACCGACCGCGCTCTCTCGACGCGGTGGACGAAGAGGCCGTGGTCGCACGCGGGCTCGCCGTGCCGCACGGCGCACGCCGCCTGCGGGAGGAGGTGTCGCGCCGTGACCGCGTGCTGATTCTGGTCGAGGACGGGACGCGGGGCACGCCGCTCCCTCGCCTCCTACCCTACGTCCTCGACGAGCTGCGCGCGGCCGGGGTCACGGACGACGCCGTTACGCTGCTCACGGCACAGGGCACGCACCGCGAGATGACGGAGGAAGAGCTGCGGCGGAAGCTGGGCGAGTTCTACGGGCACTTCCCCGTCTTCCAGCACCGCTGGCTGGATGACTCATCCTTGCGCGAGTACGGCCGCACGAGCGACGGCACGCGCGTCACCGCCAATCGGCTGCTCGCCGAGCATGATTTCGTGCTCGGGCTCGGCTCCGTCGTGCCGCACAGGGTCAAGGGGTTTTCGGGCGGCGCGAAGATCGCGTTCCCCGGCGTGTCGGGCCGCGAGGTGCAGGAACGCAACCAGTGGGAGGCGGCGCGGCGCGCGTCGGAGGAGGTGATGGGCGACGCCGAATGCCCGGCGCGCTTGCGCGCGGAGGAGGCGGCGCGGCTCGCCGGCCTGCGCTACGTCGTGAACGTAGTCGCCGACCGCGAGAAGAAGATCGCGGGCTGCTTCACCGGCGACCCCGTCGCGGCGCACCGCGCGGCCTGCCGACTGTCGCGCGAGATCAACGCCGTGACGCTGCCGCGGCGCGCCGACATCGTACTCATCGACTCGCACCCGGCCGACCGCGACTTCTGGCAGTCGGCCAAGGGCGTCTACGCCGGCACGCTGGCCGTGCGCGACGGCGGCACGCTCATCCTGGTCGCGCCCAACCCGGAGGGCGTCGCCGCCAACCACCCGAACGTGTTGGGGATCGGCTGCCGGCCTTACGCGGAGATCGTGCGGATGGTCGAGGCGGGCGAGGTCGAGGACGTGGTCGGGGCGGCCGTCCTGGCCGACGTGGCGCAGGTCGTCGAACGCGCCGACTGCGTCATGGTTTCGCCGGGAGTGACGCCCGCCGAAGCCGGGCGGCTCGGGTTCCGCCACGCGGCGACGGCCCAGGACGCCCTGGAGATGGCTTTCGAGCGGCAGGGGCGCGGGGCGTCGGTCGCGGTGCTCACGCACGGCGGCCGCCTGCTCCCGCTGGTGGAGGGGGAGGGGCGTGGCGACGGCTAGGCCGAGGCCGACCGAGCGCGGCGGGACGGTGAGGAGCTTCGCGCGGGCGAAGGGCCTGCTGAAGTTCGGCGCGCCCCTCCACCCCATCTTCGTCCACTTCACCATCGCGCTGACGGCCTCCTCGCTCGCCTTCGACGCGCTCGGCTTCTTCCTCGGCGTCGGCTCACTAGCCGACGCTGGGGGCTGGACGCTCGCCGGCTCCGCGCTCATGACCCTGATGACCATCGTCACGGGGCTGACTTCCGCCATGCGCGCGCCCGTCGAGGAGGGGGAGGCGCGCTCGTTCCTGCGCGCGCACATGGCCCTCGGGGTGACATTCTACGGGCTGCTCATCGGAGTCGCCTCGTGGCGCATGTCCTTGTGGCAAGACGGGGCGGAGGTCTCGTGGCCGTACCTGGCGGCGGCGGGCGCGGTGTCGCTGGTGATGGCCGCGCAAGGGTATCTGGGAGGAGAGCTGGTCTACCGCTACGGCGTCGAGGTCGAGCAGGCGTACCGCGAGCTGCCGGAGCGTGAAAGTAAAACGGCGCCCCCTTCTTTAACCGCCTCGCCGGGGCCGAAACTTTCAACACCGCCCCGCGGCGAGGGGCGAGGTGGTACGGGGTGACGGTCACGACCTTTATAGGGCTCGACCCGTTCCAGTGGGTCGCGCTAACGACCGCGGCGCTGGCGCTGCTGCTCACCGGCGACGCGTTGGCCGGGCACTACCGCTCCGGCTTCACGTCGCGGGCGCAGTACGCCCCCTTTATCGGCGGCGGGGTGCTGATGATTTCGGCGGTCGGCGCGGCCGTCGCCCCCGGCGCGGCGTGGCCGACAACGGCCCTGCGCGCCGGCGGGTGGCTGGCCGTGACAACCGGCGCGGTCGGATTCGCCTTCCACCACTACTACGGGATCGTGAAGAGGCCGGGCGACTATAGATGGCTCCTGCACCACCTGATGTACGGGGCGCCACAGCTCGCGCCGCTCGGGCTCGCTTGCGTGGGCGCGCTCGCGCTGGTCGCGGCGCGTGGCCTTGACGGCGCGACGGCTACCGCTACGAAGGGCTGCCGCCGCAGCGTGAGGCGTGGCGGCTCGGCCTGCGCGGTATAGACGAGGCGTCGCGCGCCCTCTTCGGCGGGAGCGTGTTCGTAGAACTCGCCCCGCCCTCGCAGGACGTCGTGCTAAGCCACGTCCAGCGCGGCGACGCGCCCGGCGAGGCTTGGAAGCTGTTGCCGGCGGCGCGCTTCTTCGAGAGCGTGCTGGCGCTCACGATAGTCAGGATTTACTACGCGCACCCGCTGGCGTGGAACGAGATCGGTTACGGCGGCCCCTCGTCGCCGCGCGGCTACGCCCGCAAGCGCGAGGGGGGCGTCGACCCCTGGGAGGCGAGCGAGTCATGAATTCTTCGGGGGCGGCCGAAGCGGAGTTGTCGGCGGCGATCCGCGAGCATTACGACCAACTCTCGCCCCTCTACCGGGCCTTGTGGGGAGAACACATCCACCACGGGTTCTGGGAGGACGGCGAGTCGTCGCCCCGCGCGCAGTTGAAACTCGTCGAGCGGCTGGCCGCGAGGGCGCATGTAGAGCGTGGGGCGCGCGTCCTCGACGTCGGCTGCGGGGTCGGCGGGCCGGCCGTCTGGCTGGCCCGCGAACTTGACTGCCACGTGACCGGCCTCACCATCAGCCCCGTGCAGGCGCGGATGGCGGCCGAGAGGGCACGCGCCGAAGGCGTCAGCTCGCGCGCGCGGTTCGAGGTGGCCGACGCCAACGACCTCCGGCCCGACCCGGGTTCTTTCGACGTCGTGTGGGTCATCGAGTGCAGCGAGCACTTAACGGACAAGGCCCAGTTTATCGAAGCGTGCGCCCGATCACTCAGGCCGGGCGGCACATTCGCGCTCTGCGCGTGGCTCGTCGCGGACGGCTCGCTCTCTTCAGAACATGGCCGGCTGGTCGAAACGGTCTGCCGCGGGATGCTCTGCCCCGGCCTTGCCAGCATGAGCGACTACGCGGGCTGGATGCGCTCCGCCGGCTTCCGCCCCGTCGAGGCCGAGGACGTGACGAGGCAGGTCGAAGAGACGTGGGCGCGCTGCGCCGAGATAGCCGCGCGCGCGGACGTGAGGGCGCTGGCGGCGGCCGGCGGCGAGCGCCTGCGCGACTTTCTCAGGGCGTTCACGGCCATCAGGCGGGCCTACGAGCAGGGCGCGATGGCTTACGGGATGTTCACGGCCGTCAACCCGTCGCTCACCATCGAAGCCCTCGCCGCGCGCGCCGCCGACCGCATCAACGAGGCGGCGCGACGCGGCTGAGAGCGAAAGCACCATAATCGGGATTCGCGCGGAAGTGATCCCCGGCGGGCGTCACCCGGATGCGCCGCCGCCGGCGAAGCGCGGCGGCAGGTTCTCGATCTCCCTCGCCATCCCGGCGTTAAGCTCGGCGCGCGACCCGTCGCTCAACAGCGCCCCCGGCCAGAGGTAGACCTGCCCCTCTTCGAGGCGGTTGTGCTCGTCGAGCCGCTCCGACACCGCGAGCACCTTACTCTCGATTTGGCGAAGCCGCTCCCCATCAGTCGGGCGTCCGTCGGCGACCAGGGCGCGGGCGGCGTTGACGGCCTCGGCAAGTTCACGCATGAAGAAGTCGTGGTCTTCGCGGAGCCGCTCCACCGCGGCGCGCACCTCCTCGGGCGGCGGCGTCCCGGCGGCCGCGGCGTCGCCCCGGCCTTGAGAGACAGCGAGCAAGGCGGGGAAGAGGTGCAGGTGCTCGGCCCTGATGTGCACGGCCAGCCGCGCCCAGACGTAGTCGAGCTTCGAGAGGATTTCACCCGGCCCGGCCCCGCGCTCGAACGCGCGGGCCAGCCCGCTCAGCAGCGTACCTATTTCGGCGTGGTCGTGGACAAGGATGTCGGCCATGGGTTCGTCACGCCTGTTTAGCCGGGCGGCGGGTTGATCGTAGCGGGCTTCGCCACACGCGGCAATCACCCGGCGGCTAGCGCCAGCGCAGCAGGAATTCGCGCAGGGCTTCGTACATCGCATCGAAGGAGTCGGCGCAGAAGAACACGGGCTGGAAGTCGGTCGGGTCGTAGTCTTGGAGGGAGGCGGCCTCCAGGTCTAAGGGTCGCAACTCCGCGCGGCCCGTCGCCTCCAGCTCGCCGGCCGACGACAGGAGCCCCGTCCCGTACGCCTTTACCCGGCCGTCCTCGCGCAGCACCCCGAACTCTATCGTGTGCCAGTAGACCCGGGACAGACGCTCCAGAGCTTCGCCCGAGGTGGTGCGTATGACCGCTTGGCCGACGAGGCGGTTGAGTTCGGCGAGGCGCGGGCTGGCGAGCGTCACCCCGTGCCCGATCAGCTCGTGCACCACGTCGGGCTCGGGCGTGTAGAAGGGCGTCGAGTGGTGGCGGATGTAC
>JALZHT010000306.1 GCA_030860645.1 Acidobacteriota bacterium | reverse complement strand
CCCCGGCCCCCGCGGCCGGCGACGCCGGGCGCGGCCCGCAAGAAGTCGTCAAAGAGGGCATTAAGGTCGAGTTCACCGTCGAGCCGGTCGAGAAGTCCGGGAAGTTGACGGCCGGGCGCGAGGCGGTCGTCCGCTTCCGCGTCAGCGACACGGCGACGAAGACGCCGCTCGCCGGCGTCCGCCCGGCGGCGTGGATGACGCTGCGCGCGGGCGCAGCCGCCGACCAGGCCCAGTGCCGCGAGAAGGTGCAGAGCTACATGCAAGGCTCCCTGCGCGCCCGCGCCGACGTTGACCTCAACACCTACTACATCCTCACGCTCAACCAGGAGCCGAACCTCTCGGTCATTGATCCGCTGCTCGGCTTCGGCGGCAGCAAGCTCGTCACGCTCGTCTTCCTCAAAAGCCCCGGCGCCGACTGGGCGCTCACGTCCGACCGCACCCGTCTCTTCGTCAGCATGCCCGCGGTGAACCAGGTGGCCGTCGTTGACACGGCGACGTGGAAGGTCGTCACGAACATAGACGCCGGCCCCCAGCCGACGCGCCTGCGCCTCCAGCCCGACGAGAAGTACCTCTGGGTCGGGAACGACCCCGACGGCGTAAACCTTCAGGGCGGCGTCACCGTCATAGACGCCGCGGCGCTCAAGGTCGCGGCCACCGTCCCGACCGGGGCGGGCGCGCACGAGGTGGCCTTCGCCGACGACAACAAATTCGCCTACGTCACCAACAGCGCGGCCGGCACGCTCTCCGTCATAGACGTGGCGCGGCTCGCGAAGGTGAAGGACGTGAAGGCCGGCGCGCGCCCCGTCTCGGTCGCCTACTCCGGCTTGAGCCGCGCGGCCTACGTCGCCAGCGAGGACGGGCAGATCACGGCCGTCGGCGGCACGAACCACGAGGCGCTGACGACGCTCACGGCGAAGCCGGGCCTCAAGTCCGTCCGCTTCGCGCCGGGCGGCCGCTACGGGTTCGCGCCGAACGCGGCCGAGTCGGTCGTCTACGTCTTCGACGCCTCGACCAACCGCCCGCTCCACTCCATCACCGTCGGCAAAGCGCCCGACCAGGTCGCCTTCACCAACGCCTTCGCCTACGTCCGCTCGGCCGGCTCCGAGGAGGTCTCGGCCATCCGCCTGAGCACGGTGGGCCAGGAGCCGGACGTGACCAAGTTCCCCGGCGGGCAGGTGGCCCCGAACGCGGAGCCGGCCTTCAACACCGTGACCGACGCCATCGTCCCCGCGCCCGAGGGCAACGCCGTGCTCCTCGCCAACCCCGGCGACAAGCAGATTTACTACTACAGCGAGGGCATGGCCGCGCCGATGGGCAACTTCCAGAACTACCGCCGCGTGCCGCGCGCCGTCCGCGTCGTAGACCGTAGCCTGCGCGAGGAGTCGCGCGGCGTCTACGCCACGAACGTCAAGCTCCCGAAGGGCGGCAAGTACGACGTGGCCTTCCTGCTCGACTCGCCGCGCATCATCCACTGCTTCGAGGCCGAGGCCGCGCCCGACCCGTCGGCCAGGGAGGAGAAGCGGGCGGGGCTGCGCGTCGAGTACCTGAACGAGTCGAAGCAGCTCCGCGTGAACGAGCCTTACAAGCTGCGCTTCAAGCTCGTGGACGTGGCGACGGGCCAGCCGAAAGACGGCCTGAAGGACGTGCGCGTGCTCTTCTTCCTCACGCCCGGCATCTGGCAGCGGCGCGACTTCGCGCAGCCCGTCGGCGGCGGCGTCTACGAGTTGACGCTCACCGCGCCCGAGCCGGGGGCCTACATGGTCTTCATCGAGAGCCAGTCGCAGGGCGTCGGGTTCCGGCAACTGCCCTACCTGACGCTCCACGCGAGCGCCCCGGCCCAGGCGGGGAACACACAGTGAAGGAGTAGACAGTAGACAGCAGACTCCGCACGGCGGGCGCTGACGCCGACTATCGGACGATTCGCTAACGAATGTATTTCTACCGACTACCGTCTACTTAAAGGAGAGAGATGAGAAGTAAAGTTTTTAACTCGTTCGCCGCGTGGGGCCTCGCCCTGTGCCTGCTGCTCTCGGCGCTGGCTTTCTTCGCCTTCGGCGCGAGCGCGGCACGCGCGCACGACGGGCACGACCACGCGAAGAAGCAGGCGGCGGCCGCCACCTACTCCTGCCCGATGCACCCCGCGGTCAAGTCCGCGAAGCCGGGCCGCTGCCCGAAGTGCAAGATGGAGCTGCGGCGGGCGGAGCCGGCGGCCGAGGCGCAGGCCGCGACGGCCGCGGCGGCCGTGCACACGAGCGGCGCCGGCATGCACATCCCCGACGTGGAGTTGCTCGACCAGGACGGCCGCAAGGTGCGCTTCTACAGCGACCTCGTGAAAGGGAAGACCGTCGCCATCAACTTCATCTTCACCACCTGCACGACCATCTGCCCGCCGCTCGGGGCGACCTTCGCGCGCGTGCAGAAAGACCTCGGCGAGCGAACCGGCCGCGACGTGCACTTCATCTCGATCTCGGTCGACCCGGCCGTCGACACGCCCGAGCGGCTCAAGGCGTGGGGCGCGAAGTTCCACGCCGGGCCGGGCTGGACGTTCGTCACCGGCTCGAAGCCGCAGGTTGACGAACTGCTGCGCGCGCTCGCCGCCTCGACCGCCCGCCGCGAAGACCACTCGCCCACCGTGCTCATCGGCAACGACGCGCGCGGCCAGTGGACGCGCACCTACGGCCTCGCCAAGCCGAGCCAGCTCGTCAAGCTCATCGGCGACGCCGTCGAAGGCAACCTCGAACCGCCCGCCGCAACGAAAGAGAAGGAGTGACCCGCGCCATGAAGAGACTGATCCTGACCGCCATCATCGCCCTCGGCCTGTCGGCCGCCGCGCAGGCGCAGAACAAGCAGGCCCCGCCGAAGCCCGCCGACCCGCACGCCGGCCACGACATGAGCCAGCACGCGAAGGCCGAGGAGCCTTCGGCCGCGGCCAAGTGGTTCTCGGACGTGGAGCTGCTCGACCAGGACGGCCGCAAGGTGCGCTTCTACAGCGACGTGCTCAAGGGCAAGACCGTGGTCGTCAACGCCTTCTTCACCACGTGCACGTCGGTCTGCCCGCCGATGAACCGCAACATGGAGAAGATTCAGGAAGCACTCGGCGACCGCGTCGGCCGCGACGTGTTCCTCGTCTCGATCACGGTCGACCCGGCGACCGACACGCCCGTGCGCCTCAAGGAGTACGCGGCGAAGTTCAACGCGAAGCCCGGCTGGACGTTCCTCACCGGCAAGAAGGAGAACGTCGACTGGGCGCTCTACAAGCTCGGCCAGTACGTCGAGGCGAAGGACGACCACAAGACCATCTTCATCATCGGCAACGAGGCGACCGGCCTCTGGAAGAAAGCCTTCGGCATGTCGCGCGCCGACGAGCTGATCCGCATCGTCCAGGAGACGGCCGGCGACAAGGGCGGGGAATGACAACTCAGTTTCGGGTTGCGGGTTTCGAGTTTCGAGTTAAGACAAGTTTTTAACTCGAAACTCGAAACTTTAAACCCGAAACTTACTTTCAGATGAGCAGAACTCTCACACTCCTCGCCGCCTGCGTCGCGCTCGCCTGCGCGTGCGCGCTCTTCACCGCGGAGGCGAGGCGGCGGCAGCAGCAGGCCGAGACTACGCCCGCGCCCGCGCCCGCCCGCACGCTCACCGAGCAGGAGCGGCGCGGCAAGGAGGTTTTCCTGCGCGGCCAGAGCACGTCGGGGCGCGAGATCGTCGCCGTCGTCGGCGAGCTTGACGTGCCCGGCTCGACCGTGACCTGCGCCGGCTGCCACGGCCAGCGCGGCGAGGGCAAGACCGAGGGCGGCGTCACCGCCGGCAACCTCACCTGGTCGAACCTCCTCAAGCCCTACGGCCACACGCACCCCTCGGGCCGCAAGCACGGCCCCTTCAGCGAGTCGTCGTTCATCCGCGCCGTCGTCAACGGCGTTGACCCTTCGGGCAACGAGCTGCTCGTCGCCATGCCGCGCTACCGCATCTCGCCCGAGGACATGGCCGACCTCATCGCCTACCTCAAGCGCGTCGAGACCGACCGCGACCCCGGCCTCACCGAGACCTCGATCAAGGTCGGCACCGTCATCCACGCGCAGGGGCCGCTGGCCGACAATAGCGCCGCGATGCGCGACGTGCTCGCCGCCTACTTCGAGGACGTGAACAGCCGCGGCGGCGTCTACAACCGCAAGATCGAGTTGAAGGCCGCCGAGGCCGGCTCGACGCCCGCCGCGACCGCGGCCAACGTTAAAAACCTCGTCGAGCGCGAACAAATCTTCGCCCTCGTCGGCGGCGTGGGGGCCGGGGCCGAGAGGGAACTGGCCGCCGTGGCCGCCGAGTACGAGACGCCCTTCGTCGGCCCGGCCACGATCCTGCCGCCGACGGGCACGCCGCTCAACCGGCAGGTCTTCTACCTCGCGCCCGGCGTCGCCGAGCAGGCGCGCGCGCTCGCCAACTTCGCCGCCTCGAAGCCGGAGCTGAAGAAGGCGCCCGCGGCCGTCGTCTACGGTGAGGGCCCCCTGGCCGACGCGGCCTCGGCGGCCGCCGAGGAGCAGTTGAAGAAGGCCGGCTGGGCTTCGGTCACGCGGCAGGCCCTCAAACAAATCGGGGCCGACGGCGCGGAGGCCGCGCGGCGTCTCAGACAGGACGGCGTCGAGGCCGTCTTCATCTTCGGCGCGGGCGGCGCGGAGGGCGCGCTCGTCAAAGAGGCCGCGGCCGGCGGCTGGACGCCGCACCTCTTCCTCCTCGGCGTGATGGACGGCCGCGACCTGCTCACGACGGCGCCGGCCCCGTTCAAGG
>JALZHT010000305.1 GCA_030860645.1 Acidobacteriota bacterium | reverse complement strand
CGCCGGCGACTCGCCCGGCGGCACCAGCTGCGGCCAGGGCAGGTCGGGCGGGCCGCTCGTCTGAGCGGACGCGACGAGCGCCGCCAGCAGCAGCGCGGCGGCGGCGAGCCGCACGACTCTCGGCGGCTGGTTTCTCTTTGACATGCTGAACCCTTCGCTTTTATAGTCCGCTCACACCGAACGGCTATCCGAACCCTGTACTTTCCGGCGCCCGCTGCGGCGGGCAAGGAGGCCACGCCCTTCAGATGATGGAACCCGCCGAGGCCGATGCCCTCTTCGACGACCGGCACGAGGTCACGATCCGCGTCCGCTACGCCGAGACCGACCGGATGGGCGTAGTGTACCACGCGAACTACCTCGTCTGGTTCGAGATCGGCCGCACGGAGTTCTGCCGCGCGCGCGGCTTCGCCTACCGCGACATGGAGGAGAACGACCGCGCCTACCTCGTCGTCGCCGAATCTTACTGCCGCTACAAGGCCCCGGCCCTCTACGACGACGAGCTGATCGTCCGCACGCACATCGCCGAACTGCGCCGCCGCTCCGTCCGCTTCGGCTACGAGATCATCCGCGTCTCCGACGGCGTCATCATCGCCGAGGGCGAGACCGGCCACGTCGTCACCGACCCCACGGGCCGCGTCATCTCGCTGCCCGACAGCTACCGCGCCGCCCTCAGCGCCCCCCCGCTCGCCTCCGCCCACGGCGACCGCGTCCCCGACGATGTCCCGCCGGAATAATTTTAGATTTTAGATTTTTGATTTGCGATTGAAGGAAGCGGCCGTCGCTTATCAGCCATTAGCCGTGGTGTCTCTACTGACGACTGATGACTGTCAATCGCCAATCAAAAATCTAAAATCTAAAATTCTTATGATTCGTGTCGTAAAGAGAGGCGTGAGATTTCGCGGGCGCGGCCGGTGTCGGGGTCAACGTCGACGAGGACGGCGTTGATGCGCACGTCGCCTTTGGAGTGTTCGGCGCGGCGCGGGAGGGGCGAGGTGAAGCGTGCGAGCACGTCTTCGGTCTCCATGCCGATGCAGCCCGAGTGGCTGCCGGTCATGCCGATGTCGGTGATGAAGGCCGTGCCGCGCGGCAGGACGCGCTCGTCGGCCGTCTGGACGTGCGTGTGCGTGCCGACGACGGCCGAGACGCGGCCGTCTAAGTGTCGCCCCATCCCGATCTTCTCCGAGGTGGCCTCGGCGTGCATGTCCACGAGCCGCACGCGCACGTCGTCGCCGAGTCGGGCGAGCAGTTCGTCGGCCTTGTGGAAGGGGTTGTCGTGCGTCGGCGGCATGAAGACGCGGCCCATCAGGTTGATGACGGCGACGCCGACGCCCTTAACTTCGCCGACCCACATCCCTCTGCCGGGCGTGCCCGCGGGGTAGTTGGCGGGGCGGAGCAGGCGCGGCTGGCGCTCGATGTAGGCGACGACCTCGCGCTTGTCGAAGATGTGGTTGCCGGAGGTCATCACGTCGACGCCGGCGGCGAACAACTGGTCGGCCGCCGGCGGCGTGATCGAGAAGCCGCCCGAGACGTTCTCGGCGTTCATCACGACGAGGTCGGCGCGGTGCTGCTCGCGCAAATCCTGGACGCGCTCGAGCACGGCCACCCGGCCCGGCCCCGCCACCACGTCCCCGAACATCAGCACGCGCATACCCGCCTCCAAAAACGTAAATCGTGAATCGTAAATCGTGAACCGTGAAGCAGAGACCGCCACGATTTACGACTTACGATTCACGATTTACGAAGGCTGAAGGAGGACCGCGGCGGCCGCTCCGAAGCCGTAATTGAACCCTGCGCTAACAGGTGGGTGACCTTTGTGATAAGCCGCGCCTCCGGCGATTCCCTCATGAGGGGCCGCACTGGCAACGGCATCGGTCTCCCTAATTTACGGCATAGGCTCAATCATCGAAGAATCGGTGGCGAACCCCGCAGAACTGGTTCCCTCAGCCTGAAAAGATATTATCACAGCCGCCCGACCGCTGTCAGAAAACGCCCCGAAAATTTTCTAAAAAAGGTCGCCGGCGGCCCCGGGCGGTCGTCGCATCACTGTACCGGACGCCGAGGCGCGGCCCGCGGGGATTCTCAAGGGGCGGAGGGGGTTTCAGGTGAGCGAGATCGTGCTCGGCTGCTCGGCCGGGGCGCGCACCTTGAGGACGCGGTCGAGCATCTCGGCGCACTCGGCGCTGCGGGTGGCGAGCTGCTGGTCGGCCTGCTCGTGCAGGCGCTTGAGGCGGTGCAGCTCGTCGGCGATGTGGAGCGCGGCGAGGATGGCGACCTTGAGCGAGTCGACGGTGAGCGTGCCCGAGGAGATTTCGCGCATCCGCCGGTCGACGAACTCGGCGAGGCCGACGACGTAGTCGTTGTCGCCGTCCGAGCGGATGTTGTAAGTCTGGTTGTAGATTTCGACCCGGATGGTCGGCGTGCCTTCCGCCGGGTTCTTGATGGCGCTCATCTCGCTTGCGTCTCCGGGGGCTACTTGCGGAGGACTTCGACCGCCTCGGGGTCGAGCACGGCGATGGCGTCGAGCATCGCCTCGACCTTGAGGCGGATCGTGTCGCGCTCTGAGAGGAGGCGTTCGACCTGCGTCTCCAAACGATCCTTCTCGTCGAGCAGCGCGCCCAGCTCGCGCCTGACGGAAGACAACTCGCGCTCCAGCACTTCCTTCTCCTGCCGGAGCGCCTTCGTCAGTTCGATGGTGCGGTAAATTTTGTCTTCCAGGTGTGAGAACTTTTCCAGACCGGTTAGTCCGACCATCGCCTCTCTCCAAACGTCGCGGCCTCGTAACTGCCGACCGATTATGCGACTAAGCCGCCCCCAGCGCAAGAGCAAGATGTCAGATGTCGGAGGTCAGAGGTTAGTTTGGGAGAATTTCTAACATCTGGCATCCGTCATCTGACCTCTACGCCCTCAGTCGCGCGCCGAACTCGCGCGCGAGCGCCTCGACGACGCGGGCGTGCATGGCGTCTACCTCCTCGTCGCGCAGCGTCCGGTCGTCGGCGCGGTACTCGACGCGGAGCGTCAGCGAGCGCTTCCCCTCCGGCAGGCCCGCCCCCTCGTAAGCGTCCACGAGCGCGACGCCGCGGCACTCGGGGAGACGGAGGTCGAGAATCGCGCGGCGCATCTCGCCGTAAGAGGCGCGGCGGTCGGCCGTGAGCGACACGTCGCGCGCGACGCCGGGGAAGCGCGGCAGCGGCGCGTAGCGCACGGGCCTCTCCCCGGAGGCGACCAGCGCGCTCAGATTCACCTCGGCGACGAAGACCGGCTGGCGGAACTTGTAGGCGGACGACAGCTCTTCGGAGAGGCGGCCGAGCGTGCCGACCGCTTCCCCGTTCAAAGTCACGCGCGCCGCCTGCCCCTCGCGCAGGTGTCGGACGCCGGCCGGCTCGAACTCCAGCCCGCCGACGTTCATCGCGTCGGCCGCCGCCTCGAACGCGCCCTTCAGGTCGAAGAAGTCCGCCTCGCGCGCCGTCGCGCGCCCCTCTTCGAGCGCCTCGCCCGTGACGACGAGCGCGAAGGCTTCCAGCTCGTGCGGGCGCTCGCTCCCCTCGCCGCCGGCGGCGAAGACGCGGCCCGTCTCGAAGAGGCGGACGCTGCGCGTGCCGTGGTTGAAGTTGTGGCGCACGGAGTCGAGCAGGCCCGCGAGCAGCGTCGGGCGCATGAGGGTCGCGCCCTCGACGATGGGGTTCGTCAGCGTGACGAAAGCCCGCTCGGCGTCCCCGGTCTGTAGCAGGCCCGGGATCAGCTCGAAGCGGTCGTCGTTGGCGGCCTCGATGAAGCTGAAGTTGACGGCCTCGTTGAAGCCGGAGGCGACGAGGGCGCGGCGCAGCGCGCGGCGGCGGTGGTCGCCGGCGCGGTACTCGCCCGCGACGCCCGAAGCCGGCAGCGCCTCGCCGATCTTCTCGTAGCCGAAGAGGCGCGCCACCTCCTCGACCAAATCCTCCTCGATGCGCACGTCCTTGCGCCACGTCGGGACGTGGAAGGCGAGGCCGGGGGCGGAGGGCGCGGCCGGCGCGTCGGACGGGCCGCCCCCGTTGCCGCCCCCCGCGCCCTGCGGCTTGAAGCCGAGGGACTGGAGGAGGCGCGCGCTCTCTTCGGCCGGGACGTTCAGGCCGGTCAACTCTTCGACGCGCCGCGGCCGGAGGAAGACGACGGGCGGGGCGATGCGCCGCGGGTAAACGTCTACGGCGTCCTCGGTCGCCGCGCCGCCGGCCAGCTCGCAGATGAGCGCCGCGCAGCGATCCTGCGCGAGCCGCACGCCCTCGTGGTCGGTGCCGCGCTCGAAGCGGTAGGACGCCTCGGTCTGCATCCCGAGGAGTTTCGCCGTGCGGCGCACCGACTGAGGGTCGAAGTAGGCGCTCTCGATGAGCACGTCGCGCGTCGAGCCGGAAATCTCGGTCTCCTCGCCGCCCATCACGCCGGCGATGGCGACGGCGTGCGCGGCGTCGGCGATGACCAGCATCTCCGTGTCGAACTCGCGCTCGACGCCGTCGAGCGTCTTCATCCTCTCGCCCGCGCGGGCGCGGCGGACGACGATGCGGAACTCCGACAGCTTCGCGAGGTCGAAGGCGTGCAGGGGCTGGCCCATCTCGTGCATCACGAAGTTGGTGATGTCGGCGACGTTGTTGATGGGCCGCTGCCCGATGGCCTGCAAGCGTTCGACGAGCCACTCGGGCGACGGCCCGATCTTCACGCCGCGCACCACCCGCGCCGCGTAGCGCGGGCACAGGTCGGCGTCCTCGATCTCGACCGCGGTGAACGCCTCGGCGCGCCCCTCGACGCTCGCGGCCCGCGTCTCGGG
>JALZHT010000304.1 GCA_030860645.1 Acidobacteriota bacterium | reverse complement strand
GGCCTCGACTTCGACGCCCTCGTCACGAAGGTCGAGCGCGACCTGCTGTTGCAGTCGCTCGCCAAGGCGGGCGGCAACAAGCTGCGCGCCGCCCAACTCCTGAACATGAAGCGCACGACCTTCGTCGAGAAGCTGAAGCGGTTGCAGCTCGACACGGAGAAGGAAGCGATAGACGCGGGGCGGGACTAGGTCGCCCCACCGACCCCGCGCCGCCGTCAAAATTTTGACACTATCTCGGGGCCGATGTCAGTTTACCGATAGCGCCCCGGCCCCGGGGCGGCCGACGCCGCAGCCACCGCCCGCCTCACCCGACCCGAAAAGCTGAAGACGAGGGTTCGCCGCCTCTTCCGAGCCTGCGCCCCCCGCGCCCGCCCGGCGATGCACGGGATTTGCACGGCGGGACGCGCCCCACACTCTCGTGGGCCTTTGACGGTCCGCCCCCGACCGGACATGGAGGTCAACAGATGAAGGTCGAACGTTCCCCGATGACGAAAATTCTAATGTGTCTAGGCGTGCTGGTCGGCTCGTGCGCGGGCCTGATCGCGCCGCGAGACGCCGGCGCTCAAGAGTCAGCCCCCGCGGCGAAAATATCCCCCGACCTGCTGGCCCCCACCGACCAGGCGCTGGGCGTTGCCGGCTGGGCGCTGGAGGACGACGACCGCGTCGGCGTCATCATCCAGTTTCAGGGCGGGCTCAGTGCTCAGATCGAAGCGTTCATCGCCCTCCGGGGGGGGCATGTGAAGCGGCGCTTCAGCCGCTTCGGGGCGGTCGCCGTCGAACTGCCCGCCGGCCTCGTGAGCGTCCTGGCCGGCTTCGCCGAGGTCAGGTACATCTCGAAGGACAGGCCGACCCGCCTGCTCGGCCACGTCTCGCTGACGACCGGCGCGGACGCGGCGCGCGCCCAGTCAGGCCCCGGCGGCAGCTACAACCTCGACGGCGCGGGCGTCGGCATCGCCGTCGTAGACTCTTCGATCTCCGGCTCGCACGCCTCCTTCCGCGATCAGAACGGCAACAGCCGCGTGGTCGCCGACGTTGACTTCACCGGCGGGGGCATCCCCGCGGACGACCCCTTCGGGCACGGCACACACGTCGCGGGCCTCGCCGCGGGCAACGCCTCGGTCGCCGGCGGGGCCTACACCGGCATCGCCACGGGCGCGAACCTCGTCAACCTGCGCGTGCTGAACTCGCAGGGCGCGGGCACGACCTCCGCGCTGTTGGGCGCGCTGGAGTGGGTGATGGACAACCGCCAGCAGTACAACATCCGGGTCGTCAACCTGAGCCTCGGCACGGCGGCCGTTGACTCCTACCGCAACGACCCGCTGTGCCTCGCCGTGCGCGGCCTGGTGAACGCCGGGGTGGTCGTCGTCGCCGCCGCCGGCAACGAAGGCAAGGACGCCGAAGGGCAGAAGGTCTACGGCCTCATCCACTCGCCCGGCATCGAGCCTTCGGCCATCACGGTCGGGGCGACCAACACCTTCGGCACCGACACGCGCCTCGACGACGCCGTCACCACCTACAGCTCGCGCGGGCCTACCCGCACCTACTGGACGGACGCCGGCGGGGCCGTCCACCACGACAACCTCATCAAGCCCGACCTCGTCGCGCCCGGCAACAAACTGGTCGCCGCCGAGTCGGCGAACAACGCCCTCGTGACGGCGCACCCGGAACTGAACGCCTACTCCGACGGCGACGCCGCCCACCGGATGATGCGCCTGAGCGGCACCTCGATGGCGACCCCGCTGGTGAGCGGCGCGGCGGCGCTGCTCCTGCAAGTCAACCCGAACCTGACGCCGAACATGGTGCGGGCGATCCTGATGTACACGGCGCAGCCGCTTGCCGGGGCCAACACCTTCGAGCAGGGGGCCGGGCAGTTGAACATCGAGGGGGCCGCCCGCCTCGCCGCGCTGGTGCGCGCCGACTTCTCAAGCGGCCTCGCCCTCGGTGCGCCGCTGTTGACGGGGAACGCGCCGACGCACTCCACGACCATCGCCGGGTTCCAGTTCCCGTGGGCGGGCGGGGCCGTGGCGGGGCACACCTTCGTCAGCGGCCCCAAGCTGGCGACGCACTACCAGAACGTTTACGGCCTCGGGGTCATCCTCGGCGACGGCATCCTGGCGAGCGACGGCATCCTCGCCAGCGACGGGACGATGTACACGGACGGCATCCTCGCCTCCGATTCAATCCTGACGAGCGACGGCCAGCCGCTCGGCGGCGGCACCTTCTTCATCGGCACGGGCATCCTCGCCAGCGACGGCATCCTGGCGAGCGACGGGATTCTCGCCAGCGACGGCATCCTCGCCAGTGACGGCATCCTCGCCAGCGACGGCACGGTTTCGACCGACGCCCTCTACGGCGGCGACTGAAACTCTCTCCTGGACGGCCCGCGGGCCGGAGACGGCGGTGACTAACTAATGAGCGTGAGTGTTGAGGCGAAGGCGCGCGCGGCGGGCGCGCGCGCGACGAAGAGGTTCATGGCCCTGCTGGCGGTGGCGGGCGCGGCCGCCGCCCTGTTCTCGCTGTGGCGGCTCGACTGGTCGCAGTTGGATTGGAGCTTCGCCGTGCTGGCCGCCATCGCCGTCGGCGTCGGCGCGCGCGCCATCGTCAAGATTCCGCGCGTCAAGGGCGGGGTGACGGTCTCCGACACCTTCATCTTCCTGACGATGATGCTCTACGACGGCGAGGCCGCCGTCCTGCTCGCCGCCGCCGAAACCTTCTGCTCCTCGCTGCGCATCACCAAGACGTGGCTGACGGTCTTCTTCAACGTGGGCATCATGGGCTGCTCGACGTTCCTCACGGTCTGGGTCGGCCGCGCCTTCTTCGGCCACATCCCCGACGCCGTCACCCAGGAGTTCACGGCCCACAGCGTCAGCTTCCTCTGCGCCGTGGCGCTGACGCAGTACGCGGCGAACTCCGGGCTGGCGGCGGCGCGCGAGGCGCTCCGGGACGCGAAGCCGGTGTGGCAGACCTGGAAAAGGTCGTA
The DNA here is from genome assembly GCA_030860645.1 of Acidobacteriota bacterium. Classification (GTDB taxonomy): domain Bacteria; phylum Acidobacteriota; class Blastocatellia; order Pyrinomonadales; family Pyrinomonadaceae; genus QHXN01. Next base: position 1,815 of record JALZHT010000304.1, on the reverse strand, counting down.
CCTGTGGATCTCGATCACGACCGTCTCGGGGGCGTCGGCCGCGATGGTCATCGCGCGGCTCATCAACGCGACCGGCTTCTACTCCGTCATCCTCATCCTCCCGATCATCGCCATCGTCTACTTCACCTACCAGACCTACCTGAAGAACGTCGAGGTCGCCGAGGCGCAGGCCGAGCAGGCGCGCAAGCACGTCAAGGAGCTGTCGCGCTACGTCGCCGAGCAGGAGCGCATCCGCGTGCAGTTCTCGCAGGTCGAGAAGCTCTCGGCCGTCGGCTCGCTCGCCTCCGGCGTCGCGCACGACTTCAACAACTGCCTCGCGTCCATCTGCGGCCGGGCGGAGCTGATGCTCAAGTACACCTCCGACCCGAAGATGCGGCGGGGGCTGGAGATCATCGTCAAGTCGGCGCGCGACGGGGCGAAGACCGTCAAGCGCATCCAGGACTTCGCCCGCCAGCGCCGCGACCACGACTTCGCGACCGTCTCCGTCGACCAGCTCCTCCTCGACGTGAGCGAGATCACGCGCCCCCGCTGGAAGGACAGCGCCGAGGCGGGCGGCGTCCACATCAACCTTTCGGTCTCGAACCGCTCGGGCGCTCACGTCCTCGGCGACGAGTCGGAGCTGCGCGACGTGCTGGTCAACATGGTCTTCAACGCCGTGGACGCGATGCCGGCGGGCGGCCAGCTCGCGCTCGCGGCCGAGACGCGCGACGAGAAGGTCGTCATCACCGTCCGGGACACCGGCAGCGGGATGGGATCGGAAGTCCGCTCGCGCGTCTTCGACCCCTTCTTCACGACGAAGGGCGTAGAGGGGATGGGGCTGGGCCTGTCCGTCAGCTACGGCATCATCCGCCGCCACGGCGGGACGATTAAAGTCGAATCGGAGGTCGGGCAGGGATCGACCTTTCGGGTCATTCTCCCGCTCGCCGAGTGCGCCGGGTGGTCGGCGAATGAGGCCGACGCCGGCGCCTCCGCGGTGCAGAATCAGAGGTGCCGGATGACGAAAATACTCGTGGTGGACGACGAGGAGCCTGTGCGCGAACTGCTCTCCGACATTCTGGAGGACGAGGGGGCGGAGGTGACGCTCGCGGCCAGCGGGGCCGAGGCGCTGGCGCAGTTCGAGGCGGGCAAGTTCGACGCCGTGCTCACCGACCTCGGGATGCCCGGGATGAACGGGTGGGAGTTGCTGCGCCTCATCAGCGAGCGCGACCAGCAGGTGCCGCTGGCGGTCATCACGGGCTGGGGCGAACTCGTCAGCACCCACGAGGAGAAGGCGGCGCGGGTCGAGTGGGTGCTGACCAAGCCGTTCTCGATGTCGCAAATCTGCGAGATCGCGCAGGAGATCACCCGCCGGAAGAAGGGCCGCGAGGGGGGCGGCCCGCACCTCACGCTCGTCGCCTAGAGCCGTTTTCGAAACGCGGAACGCGGAACGCGGGACGATGGACTGAAGAAGGTTTTCAGTCCATCGTCCCGCGTTCCGCGTTTGCGCGGCGCGCTGTCGAAAACATGACGCCGCGGCGGAGATTGTCAAGATTTAGACATGTACATAGCGCAGAAGAACCTCGGAAGGTGGCCGAAACGCCCGAAGGCGGCGCGGGCCGGCGTGTGCCGCGCGGGCGTCGGCGCGGAACGGTTTTCGCAATGGGCCTCTCCGGTTAGTCGTAAGGAGTGACTGACGGATGAGCTTTAAAATCATGGTGGTGGATGACGAGCCGGCCAACCTGCGGCTCCTCGAGCGCCTCTTCCGCCGCGACTACGCGGTCGTCGCCGCCGCCTCCGGCGAGGAGGCCCTGCGCCTGCTCGAGCAGCACGACGTGG
>JALZHT010000303.1 GCA_030860645.1 Acidobacteriota bacterium | reverse complement strand
CCCGTTCATAGAGGAGGCTCACCACGCGCGCAAAAAGGATGCCCCGTCGGGCACGGCCCTGCGCTTGAAAGAGCTGCTCTCTTCAGAGCTGAAGCGTGAGATTCCCGTCTCAAGCACCCGCGCGGGCTTCATTCCGGGCACGCATCGCGTAGGCTTTGACGCCGTCGCGGACCAGATTACGCTGACGCACACGGCGCGCTCGCGCGAAGGGTTCGCTGCCGGAGCGCTAATCGGAGCGCGCTGGATAACGGGGCGCACAGGGGTTTATGAATTCTCGGAAGCATTTGACGAAATTCTCAAAGAGAGGATGATGAGAAAATGGCTATAGAGACCGATTGGCTGAGGGGCTGCGCGACCGCGCTCGTGACGCCGTTCGAGCGCGACGGCTCTGTTGACGAGGGGCGGCTGCGCGCATTCATAGACTTCCAGATCGAGGGGGGCGTGCGCCTGCTCGTGCCGTGCGGGACGACCGGCGAGAGCGCGACGATGACGGAGGAGGAGGACCAGCTCGTCACGCGCGTGACAATCGAGGCGGCGCGGGGACGGGCGCGCGTCATCGCCGGGACGGGCAGCAACGCGACGGCCGACGCCGTCAGGTACTCGCGCGCCGCCCGCGCCCTCGGCGCCGACGCCGTGCTCGTCGTCGCCCCCTACTACAACAAGCCGACGCAGGAGGGACTTTATCAACACTTCCGCGCCGTGGCCGAGGCGGTCGAGGGGCTGCCCGTCGTGCTCTACAACGTGCCGGGCCGCACCTCCTCGAACGTCCTGCCGGCCACGGTGCTGCGGCTCGCGCGCGAGTGCCCGAACGTCGCGGCCGTCAAGGAGGCTTCGGGCAACCTCGCGCAGGTGATGGAGATTCTGCGCGCGCGGCCCGAAGGCTTCCTCGTCCTCTCGGGCGACGACGCGCTGACGCTGGCGATGCTGGCGCTCGGCGCGGACGGGCTGATCTCGGTCGCGTCGAACGAGGCCCCGGCCTTGATGTCGCGGATGGTCGGGGCCGCGCTCGCGGGCGAGTGGGACGCGGCGCGCGCGCTGCACTACCGTCTGCTGCCGCTGATGGACGTGAACTTCGTCGAGACCAGCCCCGGCCCCGTCAAGGCGGCGATGGCCCTGCTGGGCCTGCTCGAAGAGAATTTGCGCCTGCCGCTCGTCCCCGTCGCGGAGGCGACGCGGGAGCGCGTGCGCGCGGTGCTCGCCGAGACGGGGCTTTTGGAGGAGACGACGCATGTCGCTGCGTGAGCGGGTCGAGGAGTTGGCCGCGAAGGGCGGCGACTTCACGGCGGCCGACCGCGAGCTGTTCGAGGAGTTCAAGGCCGCCTTGAACCGCGGCGAGGCGCGCGCCGCCGAGCGCGGCGAGGGCGGAGAGTGGCGCGTCAACCCGTGGGTCAAGCGCGGCATCCTCGCCGGGTTCCGGATGGGCGCGCTCGCGGACATGTCGGCCCACGCCTCCCTGCGCTTCTTCGACAAGGACACCTACCCGGTGCGCGCGACGACGGTCGGCGAGGGCGTCCGCATCGTGCCCGGCGGGTCGAGCGTGCGCGACGGCGCGTACCTCGCCCCCGGCGTCGTCTGCATGCCGCCGATGTACGTCAACGTCGGCGCGTACGTTGACGAGGGCACGATGATCGACAGCCACGCGCTCGTCGGCTCGTGCGCGCAGGTGGGCAAGCGCGTCCACCTCTCGGCGGCGGCGCAGATCGGCGGCGTCCTCGAACCCGTCGGCGCGGTGCCGGTCGTCATCGAAGACGACGTGATGGTGGGCGGCGGCTGCGGCGTCTACGAGGGGACGGTCGTGCGCGCGGGCGCGGTGCTCGCGCCGGGGACGACCTTGACCGGCTCGACGCCCGTCTACGACGTGGTGCGCGGCGAGGTCTACCGGCGGACTGCCGACAACCCGCTGGAGATTCCGGCGGGCGCGGTCGTCGTGCCCGGCGCGCGGCGCGTCGAGGGCGAGCGGGGCCGCGAGTGGGGACTCGCGCTCTACGCGCCCGTCATCGTCAAGTACCGCGACGAGAAGACGGAACGGGCCGTGAGGCTGGAAGACTACTTGCGCTGACTGTGCATGACAGTATTTGGCGCGCGTGGCAGGACTGTAGGGGCGGGGCTTGTCCCTGCCCGCCCGAGATTCATAAACATCAACGTCGAACTTTATGGTACTTGGGCGGGCCGCGGACTTGCCCCGCCCCTACAGCCTTCAACCGCGTCGAGGTTTTGAAACAGACTCTAACGAGGAAGTTTTGAAAGAGCCGCTGCCGACAGTCGGAGGGGTCAGCCCGAGCCGCCAGCGGCTCCCGCCGGGCCGCTGGGAGACCGTGCTGGACTTTCTGAAAGAGAGACACCCGGGCGTCGGGGCCGAGACGTGGCTGGCGCGGATGTCGAAGGGGCAGGTGGTGGACGAGGCCGGGCGTCGCGTGCGCCCGGAAAGTCCTTACCGCGCGGGCGCGTGCATTTTCTACTACCGCGAGGTCGAGGCGGAAATTAAAATCCCCTTCGCCGAGCGCGTGCTGTACCGGGACGAGCACATCCTGGTGGCGGACAAGCCGCACTTTCTGCCCGTCGTCCCCGCCGGGCGCTTTCTCCACGAAACGCTTCTCGTCCGTTTGAAGAAAGGCGGCGCGCCGGCCGGACTCGTCCCGCTTCACCGCATCGACCGGGAGACGGCCGGGCTAGTCCTCTTCTCCCTCAACCCGGCCACGCGCGGCCTGTACGCGTCGCTCTTCCGCGAGCGGAAGGTGGAGAAAGTTTACGAGGCGCTGGCGCGCACGCGTCCCGGTCTTGAGTTCCCCCTGACGCGGCGCAGCCGGTTGGCGGCGGGCGAGCCTTTTTTTCGGATGAAGGAAGTCGGCGGAGAGCCGAACTCCGAGACCCGCGTCGCCGTGCTCAGGGGCATGGGCGAGTTGACGCTCTACGAATTGCGCCCCGTCACGGGCCGGAAGCACCAGTTGCGCCTGCACCTCTCGGCGCTGGGGATTCCGATTGTGAACGACCGGCTCTACCCGGAGATGAGTTTCGCGGAGGAGGATGACTTTTCCCGCCCGCTCCGGCTGCTGGCGAGATCAATCTCCTTCCGCGACCCGCTGACCGGCCGCGAGCGCCGCTTCGAAAGCGGCAGGACTGTATTGCGGCCAGGTGACGCCGTTGACTGACAAAGAGACAGCCGAGTTCCGGCCCGCGCGGCGGCTGCGCGGCATCCAGAAGAGCATGATCCGGCAGGTCTTCGACCGCGCGCGGCCCGGCAGCGTCAACCTCGGACTGGGCGAGCCGGATTTGCCGACGCCCGACGTGATCCGGCGCGAGGCGGCGCGCGTCGTCGTCGAGGAGCAGAACGGCTACACCTCGCACGCCGGCCTCCCCGCCTTGCGCGAACGCATCGCCGCCGAGTACCCGCAAATGAATTTGACGCCCGAGCAGGTCGTCGTCACCGCCGGCTCGCAGGAGGCGCTCTACCTCGCGCTGATGACGCTCGTTGACGAGGGCGACGAGGTGCTGCTGCCCGACCCCGGCTTCGTCGCCTACCCGACCATCGTCCGCATGGCCGGCGGGGTGCCGAAGTTTTACCGCCTGCCCGCCGCGGGGGCTTTCGGCTTCGACGCCGAAGAGTTCCGCCGCGCGCTCGGCCCGCGCACGAAGGTCGTCGTCTGCATCAGCCCCTCGAACCCGACGGGCCGCGTGCTCTCGCGCGCAGACCTCGCGGCGGTGGCCGGAGCCTTGCGCGGCACGAACGTCTTCGTCGTGAGCGACGAGATTTACCGCGAGCTGTACTACGGCGAGGAGCGCCCGTCCTCCGCCTCGGAGTTCTACCCGGAGCGCACGGTCGTCGTCAGCGGGCTGTCGAAGGCGATGAGCATGACGGGCTGGCGGCTGGGCTGGCTGTGCGGCCACGCCGACGTGGTGCGGAGCGCGCTCGTGCTCCACGGCTACACGACGACGTGCGCCTCGACCGTCTCGCAGAAGGCCGCGCTCGCCGCCTGGACGGACGAGGCCGCCGCGGCCCGCGCGCGCATCCGGCAGACCTTCCGCGCGCGCCGCGACCACCTGCTCCGTCTGCTCTCTGACGAATTAGGTCTGCGGGCCGTCGCGCCCGACGGGGCCTTCTACGCGATGGTGGACGTGAGCGCCCACGGCGACTCGGCGGGCGCGGCCGAACGCTGCCTGGAGCACGGCGTCATCACCGTGCCGGGCGCGGCCTTCGGCCCGGAGGGCGAGGGCCACCTGCGCGTCTCCTTCTGCGCCGACCTCCCCGTCCTCGCCGAGGGCGTGCGGCGGATGGGGGAAGCACTCAAAGCCGTGAATCGTGAATCGTGAATCGTGGTCGAGTGTGACTCGACTCGAACTTTGAGTCCTAAGCCGGGCGGGCGTCACACTGTCTTCACGATTTACGATTCACGATTTACGATTTACGATAGGCGCATGAGCAAGAGGTATCGGGTCGGGATTCTGGGCGCGACGGGGACGGTCGGGCAGCGCTTCATTCAACTGTTAGAGAATCACCCGCAGTTCGAGGTGGCGGCGCTGGCGGCGTCTGACCGCTCGCGCGGGAAGCGTTACGCCGAGGCGTGCGCGTGGCGTCTGCCGGGCGAGATGCCCGACGGCGTGCGCGGGCTGGAGGTGCGGCCGCCGGAGCCGCCGCTCGACTGCGAGCTGGTCTTTTCGAGCCTGCCGGGCGGCGTCGCGCGCGAGGCCGAGGAGGCTTTCGCCCGCGCCGGCTACGCCGTCATCAGCAACTCTTCGGCCCTCCGGATGGACGAGGACGTGCCGCTGCTCATCCCCGAAGTCAACCACGAGCACCTGGC
>JALZHT010000302.1:2363-4817 GCA_030860645.1 Acidobacteriota bacterium | reverse complement strand
CGCATCTTCGCCTACTACTTCGGCATCTCGGTCGCGGGCGACGCCTACGCGGCCGCCTTCCGCATCCCCAACTTCCTCCAGAACGTCTTCGGCGAGGGCGCGCTCTCGGCCTCCTTCATCCCCGTCTACGCCAGGCTCCTCGCCAGAGCCGACCGCGAGGAGGCCGAGCGCGTGGCCGGGGCCGTCTTCTCCCTGCTCGCGCTTACCACTTCGCTCATCGTCCTCGTCGGCGTGCTCGCCGCGCCCCTCCTGACCGACTTGCTCGCCCCCGGCTTCGAGGGCGAGAAGCGCGACCTGACCGTCCAACTCGTCCGCGTCTTCTTCCCCGGCGCGGGCCTCCTCGTGCTCTCGGCCTGGTGCCTCGGCGTGCTCAACAGCCACCGCCGCTTCTTCCTCTCCTACGCCGCGCCGATCATCTGGAACGTCGCCATCATCGCCGCCCTCGCCGTCGCCGGCACGCCCGTCCGCCGGGTCGGCCTCGCCGACCTCGGCGTGTGGGGCGCGGTGGCGCGCTACACGGCCTGGGGCGCGGTCGTCGGGAGCGCCTTACAGTTCGCCGTCCAACTCCCCACGGTCTTCCGCCTCCTCGGGGGCTTGCGCCTCTCGCTCGACGCGGCCGACGCGCACGTCCGCACCGTCGTCCGCAACTTCGTCCCCGTCTTCCTCAGCCGCGGCGTCGTGCAGATCAGCGCCTTCGTTGACGAGATGATCGCCAGCCTCCTCGGCGACGGCCCCGTCCAAGCGCTGACCTACACGCAGAGCCTCTACACGCTGCCCGTGAGCCTCTTCGGCATGGCCGTCTCGGCGGCCGAGTTGCCGGCGATGTCGAGCGCCGTCGGCGGCGAGGAGGAGGTCGCGGCCCACCTGCGGGCGCGGCTCGGCGCGGGGCTGCGGCAGATCGCCTTCTTCATCGTGCCCTCGGCCGTCGCCTTCGTCGCGCTCGGCGACGTGATGGTCGGCGCGCTCTACCGGACGGGCAACTTCAGCCACGCGGACGTGCTCTACGTCTGGGCCATCCTCGCCGGCGCGGCCGTCGGTTTGCTTCCGACCACGCTCGGCCGCCTCTACGCCTCGACCTTCTACGCGCTGCACGACACGCGGACGCCCTTCCGCTTCGCCGTCCTGCACGTCGCGCTCGCCATCGTGCTCGGCTACGCGGCGGCGGTCTTTGTGCCGCCGCTTCTGGGCGTCGAACAGCGTTGGGGCGCGGTGGGCTTGACGGCCTCGGCGGGCGTGGCCGGGTGGGTCGAGTTCGTGCTGCTGCGCCGCCGGCTCAACCAGAGGATCGGGCGGACGGGGCTGCCCGGCGGTTTCGTCGTCAAGCTCTTCCTGTCGGCGGCCCTCAGCGCCAGCGCCGCCTGGGGCTTGAAACTCCTTTCCGGGGCGCTCCACCCCATCCTCGTCGCGGCCTTCGTGCTGACGCCGTACGGGCTTCTCTACTTCGCCGTCACGTCCGCGTGGGGGCTGCCCGAGGCGCGCGCGGTCGTCGGACGCGTGACGCGTGTGTTACGGCTCGGCAGGTCTTAACGCCACCCGGCGGCGACCGGTTACGTCTCTTTGTTGGCGCCCCCGAGATCTTCCGCGACACCCCTCGCACGCCCCCGACTTCTGGAAATAACCGGCCATTACTTATCTCTCTTCCACCAGAAGAGAGATTCAGCTCTCAACGATTCACACCGCGCCGAGAGCGCGCCGAGTTCGTTGACTGTCGTGCTCTTTCGTTCCGGCTTCCCGCCCCAAACGGGAAGCATGAGAACTGGAAAATCTTCCAACGGGGGAGTTGCTCAACATGATCCGCAAAGCTCTGCTCACGACGGCCGCAGCCGTCGTGTTGATGGCCCTGTGTTCCGTCGCCCGGGCCGATACGGTCTTCATCGGCCCGGGCCAGACGGGCGTTACCGGGACGGTCACTAACTACTCTCTACAGCAGACCGCGACCGGGCACGTCTTCACCTTCACGCTTAACAACACGTCGACCACCGGCTCGATCACAGCCATCGGCTTCAACCTGTCCGGCTCGGACCGCGGCGAATTCACCCTGAGTTCGACCTCGGACTCCGATTTTGATCTCGGCAACGAGATCAAGGCTCAGGCCGGGGCTCAGAACAGCACTCCGACTTTCGACTTCGCGCTGATGACGGGCAAGAATTTCGGCGGCGGCAAAGTCGCCGAGGGCATCCTGTTCGGGTCGAGCGGCACGTTCACCATCACGGGTGACTTCTCCAATCTGTCGGCGGATGAAATCGCCAGATCCATTTTCCTCCGCTTCCAGGGCATCGGTCCGAAGGATTTGAGCGAGGTGATCGGGCCGGGCACCGGGGGCACAAATCCCGTCCCCGAGCCGATGACGATGATGCTCTTCGGCACGGGCCTAGCCGGCGTCGCCGCGCGCGCGCGCCGCCGCCGCAAAAAGGAATAACCTGACATCCGCGGGCGTGTGGCAGACCGCACGGC
>JALZHT010000302.1:0-2353 GCA_030860645.1 Acidobacteriota bacterium | reverse complement strand
CCTGACGCGGGCCGGAACCGGGGCGGAAGCCTCGGTTGCCGGCCCGTCAAGTTTGAAAAAAGGCTTTACAAATTTTCCGGAAGCCGGTAAATTCGCTTCCACTTTTTCTGAAAAGACTCAAGGATTAAGCATTTACTGGCTTTACCAGAGTTCAGTGAGCTTTGAAATCTTCGGCAGCCGGCGGATTGCCCCCGCCTTTTGCCCTGATTCCTTTGGTCTTTGTGTCCCCTTTTCACTCGTGACTGGCGGCGGCGGGAGTGCGGTTTCGCGCGTCGTCTTCGGAAGCGGCGAGCATGCCCCGCTCCCGCGCAGAGCCATCTGGCGACCAGACGGAGTGCATTAGAACAAGGTCTCGGAATAGGAACGACGGAGGAAGCAAAATCATGTTGCACCGCATTCTCGCGCTGGTGAAGCCGCTCGTGCTCAGCTTTGCCGCCATCTCCCTCTTAGCCCTCGCCCAGAGCGAAGCGCGGGCCGACGAGGTAACCATCACCGGCTCCACCACGGGGACGGTCACAGGCGTCCCCCAACTAACATTCGCCGGCAACAACTTCACAGGGACGACGGCGCTCGGCGTCGGCTCCCTGAGCGGCAGTAACAGCTTGGGGTCGTTCTTCCTGAACACGGATTCCCTGCAGGCGGTCAACGGGACATTCACCCTGAACGTCACTTTCACGGTGCCGACCGGCATCGCCGGCGGGCAGGGGACCACCTACACGGCGACCATCACCGGCAGCGTCTCGCCCAACATTGACCAGGGTGGGGTGTTCGTCGACTTCACCAGCCCCACCCAAACCTTCACATTCAACGACGGCACCAACACCGGCTCGTTCACGCTGACGGTCGCCGACGTGTTCGTGCAGACGGGCCGGTCGGCTGAATTGACGGCCGGGTTCACCGGATCTCAGAGCGCCATCCCCGAGCCGGCGACGCTCCTCCTGCTCGGTACCGGCCTCTCCGGCATCGCCGCGGGCGTGCGCCGCCGCCGCAAAGCGGCCAACAAGTAAGCGGGATAGTGCCCGCGCGTCAGGCTGACCCACTTCCTGAAAGGGCCGGGGCGGTTTCGAGCCGCCCCGGCCCTTTCGTTCCAGAAAAGGGCCGCGCCGTCGGCCCGGAAATTTTTTTGCCGCGGCCCCGAATTTTTCTGGACGGCCAACCTCATTAAACATTTCTTAGAGTCACAACCGGGAAGGACGGCTCGGCGTGGCGGCGGGCATGGCAGGCGCAGACAGCGCCTGTTTCTATTTTCGGCGAAAGATAAAAGCGCTGAATGACCGCCGGCGGATAAAAGATGCCGGCCGTCGCCCCTCGCCAAACGCCCTCCCGCCGCGTCCCAGCACGCCGCCCCATGCCGCCCGCGCGTCCGTGCTATCATCCCGCCCGTGAAGAAGATCGTGACGGCCGCCGAGATGCGCGAGATCGACCGCCTGACGACCGAGCGGTTCGCGACGCCCTCGCTGCTGTTGATGGAGTCGGCCGCCCGCGCCGCGGCGCGGGAAGTCATCGCGCACTTCCCCGACGGAATCGCGGGCAAGGGCGTGCTCGTCCTTTGCGGGCGCGGCAACAACGGCGGCGACGGCGCGGCCCTGGCGCGTCTACTCTGCCTCGAAGGCGCTTTCGTAGACCTCGCCCTCGTCGGTCGGGTTGACGAAACGAAGGGCGACGCGCGCGTCAACTTCGAGACCGTCCGCGCGCTCGCCGGCGGGGCGGCCTTCCGCGGCGCGCTTGACCACGACGCCGCCGGCTTCGCGCTCTCCGCCGGTTCGAACGGCTCCGTCCGTTTCTGGGAGTGTCAGACCCCCGAAGAATGGGAGACGTTCGAAAGGCAGATGAACTCCCCCCACGAAGTGATCGTGGACGCGCTGCTCGGGACGGGGCTGACGCGCCCGGTCGAAGGGCTTTACAGGGAGGCCGTCAAGCTCATCGAGAGGGAGCGCGGCTTCCGCCGCGGCGAGGCCGACGTACCTTTGACCGTCGTCGCGCTCGACATCCCCTCGGGCCTCGACGCCGACGTCGCCGAATTGCAGGGGCCGGCCGTGTCGGCGGATGTCACCGTCACCTTCACCGCGCCCAAACCGGCCAACGTGCTCCCGCCCGCATCGCTCTCGAACGGGCGTCTGGTCGTGGCCGACATCGGCTCGCCGCTCTCACTGATTGAGGGAGCGCCCTCGCGCCTGTACCTCACCGAGTGGGCGGACGCCCTCGGCTGGCTCCGCCGGACGCGCTACGCGCCGGACTCCTACAAGAATACGCACGGCCACGCCCTCGTCGTCGCCGGCTCGCGCGACATGACGGGCGCGGCCGTCTTGTGCGCCGACGCCGCCATGTGCGCGGGCGCGGGGCTGGTCACGGC
>JALZHT010000301.1 GCA_030860645.1 Acidobacteriota bacterium | reverse complement strand
CGTCCAGCACCGGCTGGAGCCTGTACCTGCCCTTCTTCATCCGCCACATTATAACCCCGCCCGCTAAGGGGGCCAGCCCGCACGGCCTGTAGAGCGCCCCGGCCCGCACGCCCGTCGGGCCCGCCGCCCGTGTCGCCGTCTGGATGGCGCTCTCGCCCTTTTCGTTTATAATCTAGCCCCACCGCGAGGAGAAAAGATGGGCAAACTAATAGCCTTTGGTTGGTACGGCGGTAAGTATAGCCATCTCGACTGGCTTCTGCCTTTGCTGCCGAAGGCGACGCATTACTGCGAGCCATTCGGCGGCTCGGCGGCGGTATTGATTAACCGCGAGCCGTCGCCGGTCGAGACGTATAACGACGTTCATGGCGAAGTCGTCAACTTCTTTCGCGTGCTCCGCGAGCAGAAGGACGCGCTCATTGAAGCCATCGGCCTGACGCCGTTCTCCCGCGCGGAGTTTGAAGCCGCCATCAAAGAACCGACTGTAGGGCTGACAGAACTTGAGCGGGCGCGACGCTTTTACATTCTCGCCAGGCAAGTCAGAACCGGGCTGGCGCAGAAAGCGAGCGCGGGACGTTGGGCGCACTGCCTTTTGACGAGTCGCGCCGGCATGGCCGGCGCGGTGTCGCGCTGGCTGGGCGCCGTGGAAGACTTGCCGTTAATCGCTCAGCGATTGCTTCGCGTGCAGATAGAGAACGAACGCGCCATCGAAGTGATTAAGCGGTACGACAGCGATGAGACGCTTTTCTATTGCGACCCCCCGTACCCGCACGCCTCGCGCGGCGACGCCAACGCCTACGCCAATGAGATGACAGATGAGCAGCATAGGGAGCTCGCCGAAGTTCTCAGGAACGTCAAAGGCAAAGTCGCGCTCTCGGGCTATCACTGTGAGCTGATGGACGAGCTTTACGGCGACTGGCGGCGCGTCGAGTCGGAAGAGAAGGTGATTCATTCCGTAAAGACCACGCGCAAAGAAGTCCTCTGGATGAACTATGAGATAGAGGGGAAAGCCGAATGCCAGCCAAGCGCCCACCTGCGCCGCCAGGCTCACCAGCAACCATCCTTGATTTAGCATTCAACCGGGCGTCGGAGAGCGTGGACAAGCCGCTAGTGCGCGACAGCCGCGCCGTGCGTGACATCGAATTCGTGTGCCGCTGCTCAAACCAGGCCGGGACGCGCTTTCTTCTAGCCTGCCTAGTGGCGAAGCTTTCCGACCCGGCGCTGGACATTCGCAAGCCTTACACTGAAATCGGCGGCGCTGGGGTCTACTCGGGCCGTTCTTACGATGAGGTCTACGTCGCGCCTTTCGCTTTCAAACACAATCTGCCCGTCAACGCGACGAGCGCCTTTCTCACGCCGGCCTTCAGGACTAACATGGCTACGATGGAGCCGGGCGTCCAAATCGTCGGGCGTCCTAAGCAGCTCTATGTTGTCCTCGTCGGATTGATAACAGCGATTCACGAAGGCGCGCTCCCGGCTGAGAATGTTTTAGCCGAGATAGTCCGCTGGTTGTTGATTATCCGGGAAGAGAGGCGGCACCGTATAGAGACGCTCTCCGCCTCGCTGAGAACAACGGAGGGCGATTCGTCAATACCAGCGGAGGGCATCGTCACCCTCATCCAACAGCACATGGCCCTGCCGAGGTCGTCGCGCCTGCCGGTGCTCGTCGTAGCTGCCGCATACCAAGCCGCGCAAGAGCACTTAGGCGAGCGTTGCCTGGCGCTGCGGGGGCACAACGCCGCGGACAAGCAGACCGGGGCGCTCGGGGACATTGAGATTGCCTTGCAAGACGACGGCGACATTGTCACCGCTTACGAGATGAAGGCGAAGCGCGTTACGCGCGAGGACATTGACATCGCCTTGCAAAAGCTTGCCGCCGCTCGGCGGACGGTCGAGAACTACATCTTCGTCACGACCGACAAGGTTGATGAAGACGTTCGAGAGTACGCGGCGGCGCTGCACGAGCGCACCGGAGTGGAGTTCGTCATCTTGGATTGCATCGGCTTCCTACGCCACTTCATACATCTGTTCTACCGGATACGGATGCAATTCCTCGAAGCTTACCAAGCGCTCGTGATGAGCGAGCCGGACAGCGCGGTTAATCCGGCGCTGAAAGAGGCTTTCTTAACGCTCCGGCTTGCAACCGAGACGGGCGTCACGCAGCCGATTGAAGGGCCAGAGTAGACCGCCGACTTTTACACTGGCCGCCCGCCGCTCCCGTTATCGAGGTTGAAGTCTCACCCTTCGAGCTTCCGCTTCGCGTCGTCTATCAATTCGCAGTTCTTCTCGTAGCTCAATTCGCTTTCGGCGTCGCCGGCGCGGGGCGGGTAGCGGTGCGCGGAGTAGACGGGGTAAGCCTCTGTGCGCAGGTGCGCGAGCATGTGGTGGCCGCGGCGCGCGCGGCGCTCGTGGCGCAGCGCCGTGATGTCGACGGGCGCGACGACGATGCGTTCGCCGGGGCCGGGGCTGGCCTCGGCCAGGATGCGGCCGTCGAAGTCGACGACCATGCTCCCGCCCGGCCACGAGTAGGGCGGGTAGTGGCGCAAGGAAGCGCCCTGGTTGGCGGCGACGACGTAGGCCGTGTTCTCGATGGCGCGGCAGCGGTTGACGACCGTCCACCAGTCCATCGGCGCGGTCGCGCCCCACGGGTCCATGTAGGCCGAGACGCGCACCAGGACTTCGGCCCCGTTGGCGGCGAGCTGGCGCGTCGCCTCGGGGAAGAGCCAGTCGTAGCAGACGGCGCAGCCGATGCGCCCGATCTCAGTGTCGGCGACGGGGAAGAGCGGCTCGTCGTAGCCTTCGAGGTCGTGCGGGCTGGCGTGCACCTCGTACGGGATCCAGGTGTTCACCTTGCGGTACTTGTAGAGGACGCCGGCGGGGCCGATGAGGCAGGTCGTGTTGAAGGCGACGCCGGGCCAGCGCGCGTCGCGCTCGATCATCGTCCCCGTCTGGATGTAGAGGCCGTGCTCGCGCGCCTTCTGTTCGAGCCGCTCGGTGTGCTCGTTCGGGATGGGGACGGCGAGCTTGTCGAGCAGCTCCCGGACGGTCGGGAAGACCGGCGCGGCGTGCGCGAACTCGGGGAAGACGACGAGGCGCACGGGCAAGAAGGGCGCGGCCCCCGCGACGGCGCAGTCAACCATCGAGAGCATCTGGTCGGTGTTGCGGCGCATCTCGCGCCGCTCGACCGGATTCGGCATGTCGGTCTGGCACGCCGCGACGGAGTATCGGATGTGTTCCATAAAAAAACTCGCTAAGCAAATAGAGTGCAGAGTGCAGAGTGCAGAATTAAAAGCAGGCGGTCTTTATTCTGCACTCTGCACTCTGCACTCATCACTTTTTCATCCTGACCATTGCCGCGTCCACCTTCGCGAGCGGCGCGTTGACGACGCGCGTGTTGTAGCGTTCGACGTAGGCGAGGCGCGCGGGCGTCGCCGGGTAGCGTTCGGGCGCGGCGTACGGGTAGTTTTTCATCCCGTGGAACGGGAGCGGCGCGACCTGGTCGGGGCTCGCCGAGTTCAAGTCCATCTCCTTGCTGAAGCCGTCGGCGTAGAGCAGGAAGGTGCGCGCCCAGCCCGCGGGGAGCGGCGGGAGACGCCGCGCGTCGAACGAGAGCGCGAGTTCATCGCCCGTGCGCGAGACGACGAAGATGTCGTCGGTCGCGGCGAGCAGCTCGCGCACGTCGCCCTCGCGCGTGTAGCGCCCCGTCAGGACTTTCCACGGCGAGGTGTCGGAGACGCGCGCGTAGTCGTAACCGAAAGGCTCGCGCCCGTCCGGGCTGACCTCGGCGGAGAAGCCGCGCCAGCGGAGTTCGGCCGCCGCGGGGTCGAGCCGCGCCGTCCGAAGGGGCACGCGGGCGGCCGCGTCGGCGACGAGCACCTGATCCCAGTAGACGCGCATGTTGGTGACGACGCGCACCGCGCGGCTGGCGGAGAGGAACTTGCCGGTCAAGTCAACCGCGACCGTCTGCGGGCGGCCGACGGGGACGCCGATATTTTCTATCACCGTCCGCCAGCGGCCCCGCGCGTCCTTCACCTGGAGCGCCGGCGGCTTGAGCCTCAAGCCGTGCTGCGCGGCGGCGACGTTGTCGCTCGAAAAGGCGTAGTCCGTCCAGCCCGTCATCAGGAGGACGAGTGATGAAGGCTTCGGTATTTTCCCGTCAGCCTGCCTCTCATCCTTCACGGCGCGGCCCTCATCGCCGAGGTCGAGTTCGAGCGCGTGCTCGTCGGCGTAGCCGCGGAGGCGGTGGAGGCGGAAGTCGTCCGGGTACGCGCGGTCAATCTTCGTGACGCGCGCGAGCACGTCGTGCCCGTGTTCGTCGCGGGCGGCGCGGGGCGGGCGCGCGGCGCGCGTGGCGTAGAGCTTGAAGGCCGCGGAGGTCGGGTTGCCGAGGCCCTCGTTCGGGTAGACCTCGACGCCCGCCGGGTGCGAGACGGCGACGAGTTCGAGGCGGTCAACGAACAGGGCCTCCTCCAGTTCGTTCGTCACGCGCAGCTCGAAGCGCCCGCCGCGCTCCTTCAACTGTTCGCCGCGGATGCGGACGTACTCGTCGGGGTCGGGCGCGGCGCGCACGCCCGGCGCGACCCAGTAGCCGAGTTCGCCGCCGCCGAGGAAGTCCGTGATGAACTCGAACCGCTCGCCGTTCCACGCGTAGAGGTAGGGGCAGGACGAGGGCTTGCGATCCAGCTCGGTGACGGTCAGGCCGGCGGCGCGGCCGACCTCGGTCTCGGCCTGCACGATCCCGGCCGGCCAGAGGACGCGCACGGCGTCGGCCCTGTCGCGGCGGCCCAGCCCGAAGAGGACGTCCGACGGCGCGGGCGCGGGGGCGGCC
>JALZHT010000300.1 GCA_030860645.1 Acidobacteriota bacterium | reverse complement strand
CCTCTCGGACGCGGGCCTCTCGAACGCGACGGTCGAGACGGCCGCCGTCGGCGACTGGCTCGCCGCCCACGCCGCCGGGCTCCCGCGCCCGGACTTCCTCCTCCTCGACCCGCCCCGCGCCGGGGCCGAGCCGGAGGCCCTCCGCGCCATCCTCGAACTCCGCCCGGCCCGCCTCTCCTACGTCTCCTGCGACCCCGCCACCCTCGCCCGCGACCTCCACGCCCTCACCTCAGCCGGCTACAAAATTTCGTCCCTCCGAGCCTTCGACATGTTCCCGCAGACGCACCACGTCGAAACGGTCGTCCACCTCGTAGGAGTGGTCCGGCAGTGAGGTTCGGTTCCAACCTGCGTAAGTGCCTAGCGGCCGGCCTTGATGTCGTAGGCCCACAAGGTCCCGAGATCGCGAATGTAAAGCCTCCCGTTAGCAATGACCGGATACGCAAACGCCATCTCCGGAAACTGCCCCGCCTGTTTATGCTTTGGCTGATTCGGCGGAGTGAAGCGGCCCTTTTCGCGATAGCCTTCAGGGGTCGCCTCCACCAACACGAAATCTCCATTCACGAGGTGAAGATATAAAAGCCCGTCGGCGTAGGCTACCGACGCCCAGCCGAAACTCTCGGCCTGCCATTTCACCTTCCCCGTAGTGAACTCAGCCGCGACCAGCTTCTGCCCCACTTCCGTGCCGTAAAGATAATCACCAACCAGCACCGCTCCACCGATGCCGTTCGGAAGTCCGCGCACGAAGTAGACCTGCTCCGCGGCGACCCCGCCGCCGTCCGGTTTAAAACGGACGAGTCCGCCTCCGACGCCGAGGGCTCCGCAGTACACATACCCGTCACGCCCGACCGGCGTGAAATACTGCGCGGGGCCCTTGGCAGCCTCCTTGTAGCGCCAGAGGAATTGGCCGGTCTTCGCATCAACTCCGACCAGGCCCTTGCTCAAAAGCTGCACGTATTGTTTTCTGCCGCCCCCTTGCACGACAATCGCCGACGCATAACCCGCGGGGTCGCCACCCGGGACAGCCGATTTCCAGATGACCGCGCCCGTCTTTTTGTTAAGCGCCACTATCGTGGCCTGCGGGCCGCCGGGGGTTACGACAACGACGTCACCATCAACCAGCGGAGACTCCGCATAGGCCCATTCGCCCGGTTGGCCGCCGAACTCTTTACGGATGCTCTTCTGCCATCGAATCTTGCCGCTCTTGGCTTCGAGGCAGGCGAGGTCACCGTCCGAGCCCAGCGCGTAGATGAAATTTCCGTCAACGGTCGGGGTGGACCGGGCCTTCGGGTAAGGCGGGTTCTGATTCGGGTTGCCGACGTTGCCGACGCGCGTTGTCCAGACAGGTTTTCCGTCCTGAGTCGAGAGGGCCTGAACAAACTCATTCTCCATGCCGCGGTTGCTCATCAGGTAGATCCGCGTCCCGACGACCACCGGCGTTGAATAGCCGTCCCCTATGTCGTTCACTTGCCAGAGCAGTTTCGGCCCCCCCGCCGGCCATTGTTTAAGGAGGCCGCGCTCGCGCGATACCCCGTCACGTTCCGGGCCTCGCCACTGAGGCCAGTCGGAAGTCGAAGCGGCCATGTTGGCAGACCCCGTACCGGACACGGCTGAGAAGCACAAACAAAGCGCCGCCAAGGTAGTTAGCAATCGTGACTTCACTGTCTTCTCCTTCTGACTGTTGGAATTGCTTCCGGGTAATACCGCCCTTCACAGATACGATCAGTTTCACGAGATGTTTCGTCACACTGGGATCGAGTCCTTCGCCTGACGACTGTCGCGGCTCCGTAGCGACAGCGCGACGCCAACGACCATCAGAGCGGTGAGTAAGAGGTTCACGTAGAAGCCGGGCGGTGTTCCAGTCCTGACAATGGGCATGACCCAGAAAATAAGCCTTCTGCACAGGTGTTCCAGCAGGAGGAGTACGAACATGAAGGGAATCATGGCGCGATATCGAGCTAAGACCAATATACACAGCAAGCAGATTGTGAACTGGGCCAGTCCCCAGGCCGCAAACGCAGAAACTACAGCCTGTGCGCCGGCTGGCGTGTACGTGTCCAGTGGAATCCCGTCTGCGGAAGTGGCGACAGAGTAGCCGTTGAAGATGGAGTTGAGGCTTATGGCACTTTTCATGAGCACGAGTATTGCAAAGAGCCAGAGCGCGAGCTTATGGCCGTGATAAGTGTTGTCGGCGTGCCGGGGAAGGAGTCGGTCGAACATGGGAGTCCTCCGGTGACGGGGGTTTGAGATAGGCAGACGGCTACGGGGCCGTGGCGAAACCGGCCGACCACTTTGGTCGTATTCTGCTGGTGTAGCATACCCGCGACAGCGGCGATGTACATGACGCTGCGTATCAAAAGCATGACCGCAGGTGACAGGGAACGAAGACGGGATGACTGAGCCTACCATCGCCGCTGGTAGCGCGCGCGCATTGATGGAACTGGCGGTGGCAAAGGGGGCCAGCCGCAAGGCCCTGGCCGAGCGCTCCGGGATCGAGCCGGCGGTGTTGCAAGACCAGGACAACCGCATCCCGTTCGCGAAGTATGTTGCGCTCATGCGAGCGGGCAAGGAGTTGTGCCAAGACCCCGCGCTTGCCCTGCACTACGGCGAGGCGGTCGATTTCGCGGAGATGTCAATCGTCGGCCTGATTGGCCGTGCGTCCGAAACCATGGCGGACGGCTTCGCGCAGTTTAATCGGTACGCGCGGCTGGTGGTTGACGATGGCCTGGGAACCGACCGCTTTGTCCTCACGCGCAGCGCGGGACAGCTCTGGGTGGTCGACACGCGCCAGAACCCGAACGACTTCCCTGAGCACACCGAGTCCTCCTTCGCCCGGATGGTGTGCACGTCGCGCCGTTGGTTCCCCGAATCACAGTTCATCAAAGCAGTCCACGTGACCCACCCGGCACCAGCGTATCGCGCGGAGTACGATCGTGTGTTTCGGCTGCCCGTAGTGTTCGAAAGTGACAAGAACGCGCTGCTGACCGATGACGCCTGGTTGACCCACAGGAACCCGCACGCCTCGCGTTATGTGTTTGGCATCTTGAGCGCGCATGCGGAGGAGCTGCTCAAGCGCCTGGAGCGGTCGAAATCCACGAGGGGGCGCGTCGAGGGCTTGTTGATGCCCATCTTGCACACCGGCGATGCGAACATGGTTACGATCGCCGGCAAGCTCGGACTCAGCCGCCAGACGCTGTTTCGGAAGCTGAAGATGGAGGGCGTGACCTTCGAGAAGGTGCTCGACGAATTGCGCCACGCGATGGCGCTACACTACTTACGCGGCAGAAAAGTTTCGGTGAACGAGACCGCCTACCTGGTCGGGTTCTCCGAGCCGGCCGCGTTCTCGCGCGCATTCAAACGGTGGACCGGGTATAGCCCCCGCACGCTCACGAGCACAAAGCGTGAAGAACGCGCCGGCAACCGAGAGCTGTAGCGGCAAGCGCTACGCCAGGGCTGCGGACGGTGTTGCGCGGGGGCGGCCTTCTGTAATAGATTCGGCCCGCTCGACCCACCGATTGACGCCGCTGACAAAATGGAGGCCCGCTGATGCCGCTTCGCCGCGCCCGACACCTATCTATTCTCTTCCTCTCGCTCTCGCTACTGACCGCGCAGGCCGCGCCGCCGCCCGACCCGCCGGCCCTGTCCGGCTTCGACGGCGCGGGCGCGGCGCGGCAGCGGGCGCTCGAAGCGCGCTTCGACGCGCTGCTCAAGAAGGAGAACCTGCGCGAGTGGATGAAGCGCCTGGCGGCGCGGCCGCACCACGTCGGCTCGGAGTACGGGAGGCAGAACGCCGAGTTCATGGCCGGGCTGTTCCGCTCGTGGGGCTACGAGGTGGAGATCGAGCGCTTCAACGTGCTCTTTCCGACGCCGCGCGAGCGCGTGCTGGAGCTGACCGCGCCCGAGCGTTTCGCCGCGCGCCTCGCGGAGCCGCCGCTCGCCGAAGACTCGACCTCGAACCAGACCGGCGAACAACTCCCCACCTACAACGCCTACTCGGTGGACGGCGACGTGACCGGCCAACTCGTCTACGTCAACTACGGCGTCCCGCGCGACTACGAGGAGTTGGAGCGTCGCGGGGTTGATGTGAAAGGCCGCGTCGTGATCGCGCGCTACGGCGGCTCGTGGCGCGGCATCAAGCCGAAGGTCGCCGCCGAGCGCGGCGCGGTCGGCTGCCTCATCTACTCCGACCCGCGCGACGACGGCTATTTCCAGGGCGACGTGTACCCGCGCGGCGCGTGGCGCAACGAGTGGGGCGCGCAGCGCGGCTCGGTCGCGGACATGCCGCTCTTCCCCGGCGACCCGCTGACGCCCGGCGTCGGCGCGACCAAGGACGCGAAGCGCCTCGACCTCAAGAGCGCGCCCACGCTCACGAAGATTCCCGTGCTCCCCATCTCCTACGCCGACGCGCTCCCGCTGCTGCGTAGCTTAGGCGGCCCCGTCGCGCCCGCGGCGTGGCGCGGCGCGCTGCCCGTCACGTACCACCTCGGCCCCGGCCCCGCCACCGTCCGCCTCAAGCTCGAATTCAACTGGGACATCAAGCCCGCCTATAACGTGGTTGCGAAACTGCCCGGGGCGGAGCTCGCCGATCAGTGGATTATTCGCGGCAACCATCACGATGCGTGGGTTAACGGCGCGGACGACCCCATCAGCGGCATGGTCGCTGAGATGGAAGAGGCGCGCGCCATCGGCGAGCTGGCGAAGACGGGCTGGCGGCCCCGGCGCACCGTCGTCTACGCCGCGTGGGACGGCGAGGAGCCGGGCCTGCTCGGCTCGACCGAGTGGGCCGAGGCGCACGCCGCGGAGCTGCGACAGAAGGCCGTCGTCTACGTCAACTC
>JALZHT010000299.1 GCA_030860645.1 Acidobacteriota bacterium | reverse complement strand
GTTTTAACTCGAAACTCGAAACCCGTAACTCGAAACTTTTTAGAAGTTGAGCCGCAGGCCGAACTGTATCTGGCGCGGGTCGGCGGCGGCCGTCGCCCGGCCGAACGCGGGCGGCGGCGTCGCGCCCATGCCGAAGACGTTGTTGGGCAGTTGGAGGTTGGCGCGGTTGAGCACGTTGAAGCCTTCGGCGATGGCTTCGAGCGTGGCGCGCTCGCCGAGGCGGAAGCGGCGGGCGAGCCGGAGGTCGAGCGAGGCGGAGTCGAAGCCGCGCCCGGTGTTGCGGCCGAGGCCGGCGCCCGGTCGTTAGCGTTGGTGTCGAGGTTTCGGTCGTTGCCGGTCTGCACGTTGAAGGGCGGCGCCGAGGCGTAGGCGAAGATGTAGCTCAACTGCCAGCCTTGAAGTGCGCCGGAAAAGAGAGCCGGCGTCGCCGGGCGTGACTTCGAGCGTGCCGCTCAGGGTCAGGCGGTGGCGCTGGTCGTTGTCCGACGGCCCGCGGAGGTCGAGGTCGCGCGCCGTCGGCGAGAAGGTGGCCGTGCCGAAGCTCGCCACGCCGGCGACGTTGACGGCCGGCCCGACCGCGTCGTTCAAGGGGGCGGCGAGGCGGCTGCGCGTGAATTGAAAGCGCAGCTCGCCGACGGCGTCGGCCGAGAGCGTCGAGCCGAGGCTGCCGGTGACGGTCTGGTCGCGGTTCGCGAGGCCCGTCCGGCGGCTCAACGAGTTGAGGCCGCCGACGGTGCGCGAATTAACCGCGCCGAGGTCGTAGAGGCTGTAGCGCGCCGCGAACAGGTGCGCGGCGCTCGCCCGGTGGTCGAGGCGCGCGAAGAGGTTGGTCACGTCGAAGCCGCCGGGGGCGACGCCGGTCTCGACGCGGGGGCCGCGGTAGCCGGCCGCGTCGAGGCGCGCGTTGATCGCCCTCGCGTGCGCGTCGGTGATCGTGACGACGGACGCGTCGTTACGGCGCGTCTGCTCGAAGTTGGCGAAGAAGAAGGTGCGGTCGCGGCGCAGGGGGCCGCCGAGGGAAGCGCCGTACTGCGCCTGCGTGAGCGGGTCACGGCGCGCGGCGAGCGGGTTGCGCGCGTCGAGGCGCTGGTTGCGCAGGAAGCCGTAGAGGCGGCCCGCGAGGTCGTTCGTGCCCGAGCGGGTGATGATGTTGACGACGCCGGCCGAGGCGCGGCCGAACTCGGCGACGCCGCCCGACGTGACGACCTGGAACTCGCGGATCACCTCCTGGCTGTAGAAGGTGCCGGCGAAGGGGCGCGCGCATTCTACACGCCGCGCCGAGGGGGGCAAGAATAACGCCGCGGAAAACAATTAAGAATTAAGAATCGGGAATGCTGACATCCTCAATTCTTAATTGTCCTTCAGGCTCGGCGGATGATTTTGGCGGCGGCCCAGCCGGCGAGGACGAGGGCGGAGAGGATGAGCCAGTTGTGCTGGTGGCCGTAGGTCGAGACCGGGTAGTGGTTGCTGATCATGGTGAAGACGACGGGGACGGCCATGAAGGTGTTGTGCTTCGAGCGCAGCTTGGCGCGGGCGGCGTCGCGGGCGTCGGGCGCGCGCCCCCCTCTGGCGGCCGCGATCATGCGGCGCTGCGCCGGCAGGATGTGCATCCACACGTTCGCCACCATGATCGTCCCGAACATCGCGCCGACGTGGAGGAACGCCGCGCGCCCGCTGAGCACGTGCGTCGCGAGGTAGGCGGCCCCGACGACGAGGGCGTAGGCGACGGCCGCGAACGCCTTCTCATTCCGCCCGAGTGGCGACTGCACGAGCAGGTCGTAGACGACCCCCCCGGCGAGGATCATCCCCACCCCGAAGAGCACGGCCGTCCGCACGCTGATGTCGCGCACGTCCACGTCCACCATCCCGCCGCCGAGGTAGTAGAGGAGCACGAGCAGGACGACGCCGCTCAGCCACGTCAGCGCCGCCTCCCAGCGGAACCAGTGCAACTCGCGCGCGCCCGGCGTCTGCTTCTTGTTGACGACGTAGAAGCCGCCGCTGTGCACCATCCACACCGCGGCCCCGTCCTTCGAGCCGGCCGCCTTCTCCGCCTCGTTGAAGCGGCCGTCGAGCCAGGTGAAATAGTACGTCGAGCCGACCCACAGGATGCCCGCGAAGACGTGAAACCAGCGGGCGACGAGGTTGAGCCATTCGCTCACGTCGGGGGGGATGCGCATCCTTTAGCTCCCGCGGTAGGTCGTGTAGCCGTAGGGGCCGAGCAGCAGCGGCACGTGGTAGTGCTCGGCCGCGTCGTGGACGGCGAAGACGACGGTGACGGACGGGTAGAAGGCGCTCGTCCCGTGCGCCGCGAAATACTCCGCCGTCCCGAAGGTCAGGCGATACTGGCGTTCGGCCAGAGGGTGTTCGGCCGGCAGCAAATTCTCCAGACGGCCGTTGGCGTCGGTGCGCCCGAAGCTGATGAAGTGCCATTCGCCGCCGGCCTCCTGCGTGTCCAGCATGACGGGCACGTTCGCGGCCGGGCGGCCGCGCGCGGTGTCGAGGACGTGGGTGGAGATGGTGCTCATGGTTCTAAAAGTCTCCGCAGGCGGAGGCGCGTGATCTGCCTCTGCTCCTCGGCGGCGAGGCGCAACTCCGCGTCTCGTTCGTTGTTCAGGCGCGCGTCGAGGAGTGACAGCATCTCGGCGGCCGACTTCCCCGCGGCGCAGACGATGAAGATGAAGCCGAATTTTTCCTCGTAGGCGCGGTTGCCTTCGGCGAGCGCGGCCGCCACCTCGGCCGAAGCGTCGCGCGCGCCCGACTGCTCCCGCTCCGACCAGCGGCGCGCCTCCTCGCTCACTTCGGCCGCGGCCCCCCGCCCGCCGATCTTCGGGTGGCCGCGGAAAGCTTCGAGCCAGTCCTCCGGGGTCAACTCCCACCAGACGCGGTCGGCGGCCTCCAACAACTCATCAATGTTTCGGAACGGACGCCGCGCGGCCACGCCCTCGGCCCAACGCGACGAACCGCAGCACTTGAGCAACTCGGCCCGCGCCTCACGCGGCGGCAGGGAATTGAGCCTCGTCAGAGCGTTCTCCATACACAACCGAGGAAGTCGCCGGCCGCTTCATTCTTCCGTCAACTCACAATGAACGCGGAGGCGGCTGACGCCGCCGTCCGGGTAGATGTTGAAGCGCAGGTGTGTGACCGCGCCCGACTCCCGCAGCTCCTCCTCGTAGAAGTGGCGCGTGTGGGCTTGCAGCCGCGTGCGCGGCAGGATTTCGCGCCAGGGCAGGGAGCCGAACGAAGGGTCGCCGGGGGTGACTGCGTCGGCGCGGCAGGCTTCGAGCGAGCAGCTCTCGGGGAAGTTGCCCTTGAAGTGCGCGGTGTCCACCTCGACGCGGCGGACGCGGCCCGGCGCGCCCAGGCGGACGACGGCCCAGTCGTGGCCGGGGCCGCGCCGCCGCTTCGTCTCCCAGCCGTCGCTCATGTCGAGGGCGCGGCCCGGCATGATGAGGTTGTGGCGGTGGCCGAAGAACTCGTCGCTCGTGGCGAGGACTAACCCGCCGTGCTCGACCGCCGCCAGATCGACCCAGCCGCCCGCACGCCGCAACCTCTCGAAGTCGGGCGCGACCTCGCCGTAGACGCGCAGCCGCGCCACGCCGCCGTCCGGGTAAATCTTCAGCCGCAGGTGCGTGAAACGTTCGACGGCCCCGACCTCGAACAAATTCTGCGAGTCGCCGCGCAGGGGCGACGGCGGGAGGATTTCGGCCCACGCCGTCTCGCCGCTCAACAGTTGGCCGATGTCGGCGTCGGGCGCGGCGGCGCACGCGTCCAGCGAGCAGCTCTCGGGGAAGTTGCCCTTGAAGTGCGCGGTGTCCACGACGACGCCGCGGACTGTGCCGGGCAGACCCAGGCGGACGAGGCACCAGTCGAAGCCGGGAGTCCGCCGCCGGGCCGACTCCCACCCGTCCATCCACTTGCCGCGCTCCGTGTACTTGCCCTCGACGAAGACGGGCGCGCCCGTCTTCAACAAGTTCTCCTTCGGCGCGAAGAACTCGTCGTTGGCGAACATCACCGCGCCGCCGAGACGCTCGGAGGCGAGATCGACAAGGTCTGTGAAGTCACTCATCTGGGTTCCGGGTGTTGGGTTCTAGGTGCCGGGTTTTAGGAGTCGGGTGACGGGCAGGGCGTCTTGCTTTTACCCGGCACCCAAAACCTAAAACCCTCTCTTCAGTAGTTTGCCCGTCGGTTCTTCCGCAAACTTCCCCCGCTCGTAGATTCTTTCGCCGCGCAGGTAGGTCGCTTCGACCACGCCGCTCAAGGTTTGCCCCGCGTAGGGCGTGAGCTTGTGCCGGTGCTCGACGAGTTCGGGCGTGACGCGGAAGGTCGCGTCCGGATCGAAGATGACGAAGTCGGCGTCGAGGCCCGGCGCGATGGAGCCTTTGCGGCGGTCGAGTCCGGTCAGGCGGGCCGGAGCGTGCGCGAGCCAGCGCGCGAGGTCGGGCAGCGTGTGGCCGCGGCGGCGCGCCTCCGTCCAGACCACGGAGAGTCTGAACTGCAAAGAGGAGATGCCGCCCCAGGCTTGCAGGAAGTCGCCCTCGTCGCGCCGCTTCAGTTCGGGCGGGCAGGGCGAGTGGTCGGAGACGACCAGGTCGAGGAGGCCGCGCCCGAGCGCGCCCCAGAGTCGTTCGCGGTTCTCCCGCTCGCGGATCGGCGGGCAGCACTTGAACTCGGTCGCGCCGTCGGGAATCTCCTCGGCGGCGAACCAGAGGTAGTGCGGGCACGTCTCGGCCGTCACGGGCAGCCCCTCGTCGCGCGCCGCCGCGAGCAGCGGCAGGGCGTCGGCCGAAGAGTGGTGCACGACGTGGACGCGCGCGCCCGTCTCGCGGCACAGCCTGACC
>JALZHT010000298.1 GCA_030860645.1 Acidobacteriota bacterium | reverse complement strand
CTCCATGACGGTGCGGCCTTCGACGCGCCGCAGGAATCGTTCGACCGCGGCCTGGAGGCGCGCGTCGGCCTGGCCCCTGAGGGCGACGCTGAAGGATTTGTTGACGGGGAGCCTGCCGGGGTTAAATCGCACCGAGGCGGGCACGGGCATCAGGTGATGCCGCGGGGCGACGGCGGCCCCCGCGCCGGGGGGCTGGGCGGAGGCACCGACGGCGCAAATCAGGCACAGGATGAAGGCAAGACTGGTTCTCGTTCTCATTCGTTCCTCGGCGTGTGGGGAAGGGGATTTCCGGCCCGCATGGCGTTAGCAGAGTGCGGAGAGTTTCGCCGATAAACCCGTTCATGCGGCGTAAGTTACGGTGTCATACTTGAGGTTACCGGATTAACCCCGGTAAAAGCTAAGGCACCCGGCCCGTGGTGTGAAGAGAGACAGGTGAACTCGCTCAAGATCGGCATCAGCGGCGTGCGCGGGGTGGTGGGTGAGACCTTCACGCCGGAGCTGGCGGTGGCGTTCGCCCAGGCCTTCGGGACCTACCTCGACGCGGGGCGCATCCTCGTCTGCCGCGACACGCGGTCGTCGGGGCCGATGGTGCACGCGGCGGTGCTCTCGGGGCTGCTCGCGGCCGGCTGCGAGGTCATTGACCTCGGCGTGTGCCCGACGCCGAGCCTCCAGCTCGCCGTCCGCTGGCTGGGGGCCGAGGGCGGCATCTCGATCACGGCGGGCCACAACCCCGAGCCGTGGAACGCCCTCAAGTTCGTCCGCCCGGACGGCCTCTACCTGAACGCGCCGCAGGCCGACGAACTGCTCGACATCTTCCACCAGGGCGAGTTCGCGAAGGCCACGTGGGAGGCCATCCGGACGGGGGTGGCGAGCGAGGACGCCGTCGCGCACCACCTCGAAGTGCTCTCCGGCGCCTTCGAGGTCGGGGCCGTCCGCGAGCGCCGCCTGACGGTCGCCGTAGACTGCTGCAACAGCTCCTGCGCCCTGCTCTCCCCGCGGTGGCTCGAAGCGCTCGGCTGCGACGTGCTGGCCGTCAACGACGACCCCACGGCGCCCTTCCCGCACGCGCCCGAGCCGACCCGGCAGACGATGGCCCAGCTCCGCGCCGTGGTGCGCGCGGGCCGCGCCGACGTGGGCTTCGCGCACGACGCCGACGGCGAGCGCCTCGGGCTGGTTACTGGCAGCGGCGAGATTCTGTCGGAGGAGGCGACGCTCGCCGTCGCCGCGGAGATTCAACTGCGCCGGGAGCCAGGCCCCGTCGTGACGAACGTCTCGACCAGCAGGGCCGTCGAGCGCGTCGCGGCGCGCCACGGCGGCACGGTCGTCCGCACCCCGGTCGGGCAGGCGTTCATCTCCGAGGCGATGATCGAGGCGGGGGCCGTCATCGGGGGCGAGGGCAGCGGCGGCTGCATCGTCCCGCGCGTGCAGTGGACGCACGACAGCGCCGCGGCCGTCGGGCTGATCCTGGAGCACGTGGCGCTGACGGGCGAGACAGTCTCGGAGCTGGCCGCCGGGCTGCCGCGCTTCCAGATGCTCAAGCACAACCTGCCGGTCGAGCCGGATCGCATCCACTCGCACGTGCAGCGCCTGCACGAGGAGTTGGAGAGCGAGAAGCTCGACTACGACCAGACCGACGGGATCAAGGTCACGTGGCCCGACGGCTGGGTTCACGTGCGCGTCTCGAACACGGAGTCAATGATCCGCCTCATCGCGGAGGCCGAGACCGCGCCGCGCGCGCACGAACTGCTCGACTGGGCGCGCGACCGTTTAGGCAGGTGACGGCAGAAATTTTCGATTTTAGATTTGCGATTTTCGATTGGCGGGAGCGGCCGCAGCGCCTTTAAATCGCAAATCAAAAATTCCAAAATCAAAAATTCTTACAGTGGGATGACATTTAAAAAGCCATGAGAAAACTTTGTTCGGCCGTCGTGACCTTGTCCGTCCTCCTCCACGGCGGCGTGTCCGCGCCCGCGCAAACGCCCGCGGCCGAGGTCGAGGGCCGCGTCGAGTCGCTCCTCAAGCAGATGACGTCGGAGGAGAAGATCGACCTGCTCGGCGGCGTGGACGGCTTTTTCGTCCGCGGCGTCGAGCGGTTGAAGGTGCCCCGCCTGAAGATGGCCGACGGGCCGGGGGGCGTGCGCAACTACGGCCCGGCGACAACGATGCCGAGCGGCATCGCGCTCGCGGCGACGTGGAACCCGGCGCTCGCCGAGCGCGTCGGCACCGAGATCGGGCGCGACGCGCGCGCGAAGGGCGTCCACTTCCTCCTAGGCCCCGGCGTCAACATCTACCGCGCGCCGATGAACGGGCGCAACTTCGAGTACTTCGGCGAAGACCCTCTGCTCGCCGCGCGCATGGCGGTCGGCTACGTCCGCGGCGTGCAGTCGCAGGGCGTCAGCGCCACCATCAAGCACTACATGGGCAACAACTCCGAGTTCGACCGCCACAACACCGACTCCGTCATAGACGAGCGCGCGATGCGCGAAATCTACCTGCCGGCCTTCGAGGCGGCGGTGCGCGAGGCGCGCGTCGGGGCCATCATGAACTCGTACAACCTCGTCAACGGCGAGCACGCGTCGCAGAACAAGTATCTGCTGACCGACGTGGCGAAGACCGACTGGGGCTTCGACGGCGTGATGATGTCCGACTGGTTCGCCACCTACGACGGCGTGGCGGCCGCCAACGCCGGGCAGGATTTGGAGATGCCCGCGGGCCAGCACATGAACCGGAAGAACCTCCTGCCGGCCGTCGAGCAGGGCAAGGTCTCGCAGGCGACGATTGACGACAAGGTGCGCCGCATCCTCCGCACGGCCGCCCGCTTCGGCTGGCTCGACCGCGACCAGACCGACCTCTCCGTCCCGCGTTTCAACCAGCAGGGCCGCCGCGTCGCGCTCGAAGCGGCGCGCGAGGGCGTCGTGCTGCTGAAGAACGAGGGGGGCGTGCTGCCGCTCGACAGGTCGAAGGTCAAGACCGTGGCGGTCATCGGCCCCACGGCCTACCCGGCCGTGCCGATGGGCGGGGGCAGCGGGCGCGTCGAGCCGTTCGCCGCCGTCAGCATCATGGAAGGTTTGAGCAACGCCCTCGGCCCGGCCGCGACCGTCACCTACCACCGCGGCCTGCCCACTTACGCGGAGATGGCCGAGGCGACCAACTTCGTGACCGAGGCGCAGGGCGGCCAGCCCGGCCTCAAGGCCGAGTACTTCGACAACCCCGACCTGAAGGGCGCGCCCGTCCTCGCGCGCACCGAGCAGCACGTCAACTTCAGGCGGGCCTCGCGCGGCACCATCGGCGAGCGGTCGGTCGAGTTCCCCCCGGGGACGGCCGCGGAGCGCTGGACGGGTTACTACGTCCCGCCGGCGGCGGGCGAGTTTGACATCTCCGTCGAGGCGACGGGCGAGGACGGCGGCTTCTTCCGCCTCTACCTCGACGACAAACTCGTCCTCGACCACTGGGCCACCCACCCGGCGATGCTCAATTACGTCACGCTCCCGCTTGACGCGCGGCCGCACAAGGTCGTGCTCGAACACCGCGGCCGCTCGCAGTGGCTCGGGGGCCGCCTGGGCCTCGCCTTCGCGCGCCGCGGGAGCGTCGTAGACCCGGCGGCCAAAGCCCTCGCCGCGCGCGCGGACGCGGTCGTCGTCGCCGTCGGCTTCGACCCCGAGACCGAGAGCGAGGCCGCCGACCGCACCTTCCGCCTCCCGCCGGGTCAGGACGAGTTGATCCGCGAGCTGGCCGCCGCCAACAAGAACGCCGTCGTCGTCGTCACGTCGGGCGGGGGCGTGGACATGAGCGGGTGGGTCGAGCGGGTGCCGGCGCTCGTCGAGGCGTGGTATCCGGGGCAGGAGGGCGGGACGGCGCTGGCGGAAATCATCCTCGGCGAGGTGAACCCTTCCGGGCGTCTGCCGGCGACGTTCGAGCGGCGCTGGGAGGACAACCCCGCGCACGACAGCTACTACCCGGCGGCGGGCACGAAGCGGGTCGTCTACAGTGAGGGCGTGTTCGTCGGCTACCGCGGCTACGAGAAGAACGGCGCGCGGCCGCTTTTCCCGTTCGGGCACGGGCTGTCTTACACCACGTTCCGCTACGACAACCTCTCCGTCACGCCGATTGTCAGCGCGACGGGCGACACGGCGGGGCCGCGCTTCGAGGTCTCGTTCGACGTGACGAACACGGGCGGGCGCGAGGGGGCCGACGTGGCGCAGGTCTACGTGGGCAGCCCGCGCGCGAAGGTGCCGCGGCCGGCGAAGGAGCTGAAAGGGTTCGCGAAGGTGAGCCTGCGGCCCGGCGAGTCGAAGCGCGTCTCCGTCCAGCTCGACGGCCGCTCCTTCTCCTACTACGACGCCGCGGCGAAGCGCTGGCGCGCCGAGCCGGGCGACTACGAAGTGCTCGTCGGCCGCTCCTCCGAACGCATCGAGCTGCGCGGCAAACTGACGCTGGCCCGGCCCGTCGCGGGCGCTTCAACGCCGGGGAAGTAAACACAGTGATGATTTTAGATTTGCGATTTTAGATTTGCGATTGAAACCGGCGCGGCCGTCGCCTTCCTATCGCAAATCAAAAATCCAAAATCAAAAATTTTCTTCATGCGGGCGATACCGAGCCTCAAGATCAGCATCTCGGGCGTGCGCGGCGTGGTGGGCGACAGCTTGACGCCGACGCTGCTCGTGCGCTTCGCGCAGGCGTTCGGCACCTACGCGGGGGCCGGCCCCATCGTCATCGGGCGCGACACGCGCACGTCGGGCGAGATGGTGAGGCGGGCCGTCGTGGCGGGGCTGCTGTCGAGCGGCTGCCGCGTCATAGACCTCGACATCTGCCCCGTCCCGACCGTGCAGCTCCTCGTCC
>JALZHT010000297.1 GCA_030860645.1 Acidobacteriota bacterium | reverse complement strand
GCCCGGTTCCGAGACCACCTCGACCTCGGGCGCGCCCTCGACCTCCGAGGCCGTAAAGTCCAACGCGGCCGAGCCGACGACGAAGGCCGCGCGCCTCGCCGCGCTGCTCACGCCCGAGAAGAAGACCCCGACGGCCCTGAAGAAGTTCGACAAGGCCCCGGTCATAGACGGCAAGATGGACGAGGAGGTCTGGCAGGCGGCGGCCGTCTTCAAGGACTTCGTCCAGTACCGCCCCGTCGACCTCGTCGCGCCGACCAAGCCCACGGAAGTCCGCATCGGCTACGACGCGAAGACCCTCTACATCGCCTTCCACGCCTTCGACGAGCCGGACAAGGTGCGCGCCACCGTCGCCAAGCGCGACAACGTCTTCAACGACGACTGGGTCGGCGTCTGGCTCGACACCTTCAACGACGGCCGCCGCTCCTACGAGCTGATCTTCAACCCGCTCGGCGTGCAGGCCGACGCCATCTTCACCGAGGGCGTCAGCGAGGACTTCAGCGTCGACATCGTGATGGAGTCGAAGGGTTCGATAGTCTCGGACGGCTACGTCGTCGAGGTCGCCATCCCGTTCAAGTCCATGCGCTACACGGCGGGCAAGGACAAGCTGTGGGGCCTCCACCTTTTGCGCACCATCAAGCGGTTCAACAACGAGCAGAGTTCGTGGATGCCGATCTCGAAGGACAACTCCAGCCTGCTCGGCCAGCGCGGCTACGTCACCGGCCTCGAAGGCATCTCGACCGAGCGGACGCTGGAGCTGATCCCGAGCTTCACCATCTCCGAGGGGGGCGAGCGCGTCCCGACGATCACGCCGGGGCAGCGGCGGCAGATGGAGGCCACGGGGCAGGCGGTGCCCGCCGACGCGGGCCGCTTCCTCAACCACCCGCTCGACCAGGACATCGGGCTGACGGCTAAGTTCACGCTCACGCCCAACTCGACGCTCGACTTCGCCTACAACCCGGACTTCGCGCAGGTCGAGGCCGACGCCACGGTCGTCACCGCCAACCAGCGCTTCCCCATCTTCTTCGAGGAGAAGCGGCCGTTCTTCCTCGAAGGCAAGGAGATTTTCGAGACGCTCATCAGCGCCGTCCACACGCGCACCATCGTTGACCCCGACTACGCCTTCAAGTTCACGGGCAAGCAGGGGCGCAACACCTACGGCCTGATGTTGGCCTCCGACAACGCGCCCGGCAACCTCACCGAGGGCGAGCGCGACTTCATCCGCGACCTGCGCAACCCGTTCGACGAGCGCGAGGGCCTCGCCAAGTTCCTCGACAAGAACGCGACCGTGGGCGTGCTCCGCCTGAAGCGTGACTTCGGCAAGGAGAACCACATCGGGTTCCTCGGCACGACCTACAACTTCGTTGACAAGCACAACCACGTCGGCGGCTTCGACTCGCGCATGCGGCTCAATCAGACGACGATCTTGACGGCGCAGGTGCTCGGCAGCTCCTCGACCCGGCCCTTCTTCTACGCGGACGAGGGGATCGAAGCCGACCGCAACGAGAAGGGGCTGGCCTACGCCGTCTACCTCAACAACAACGGGCGCAACTGGGGCTACGAGCTCGGCTCGGTCGGCCGCTCGAAATATTTCCGCGCCGACCTCGGCTTCAACCGCCGCTTCAACACCAACAACCCGACCCTCTTCGTCCGCTACAACTCGAACGAGAAGCCGAAGAGCGCCGTCGTCGCCTGGCGCGTCTACAACTTCACGGGGTCGAACTTCGACTGGGAGGGCCGCCACCAGCGCTTCGTCAACGAGACGCAGGGCCAGCTCCGCCTCCAGCGGCAGACGTGGGTCGGCCTCGGCTTCGAGAAGGGCTACGAGCGCGTCTTCGAGGACGAGTTCGGCGGGACGCGCGAGGCGCACCGCCTCGTCACCGTGGAGCGCTTCGGCCGCGAGCTGGCCGCGCGGCTCCCGGCCTGCGACGAGTTCGGGACGCTGCCCGCGCCCGACCCCGCGCGCCCCGACCTGCGCATCCCGCACTGTACCTTCTACGGCCCGGACAACGAGCGCTCGGCCGACCGCACGACCGTCTACGGTTACGTCGAGACGGCGCCGTCGAAGAAGATCACGGGCTTCTTCTTCACCTCCTACAACTGGGGCGCGCTCGACTTCGACTTCGGCACCGGGAACCCGCGCTTCCCGCGCGTCAGCCCCGCCGCGCGCATCCTCGGGCAGGACGCGCCGCGCGACCCCGGCGCCGGCAACGAGTGGTTCTTCGAGGGCAACGTCGCCTACCAGCCGACCGACGAGCTGCGCCTCCAGCTCTTCTACACCAAAGACCGCCTCGTGCGGCGGGACACGGGCCTGACCGCCTTCGACGACAACATCTATTCTTTGCGCGGCACCTACCAGTTCACCCGCTTCTGGTTCGCCCGCGCGCGCGCCGACTACACGACGCTCGGCTCGCGCGTCCGCATGCAGTACCTCCTGGGGTGGGCCCCGAACCCCGGCACCTCCTTCTACGTCGGCTATAACGACGACCTCAACCGCAACGGCGTCAACCCCTTCAGCGAGCAGATCGAGCCGGGCTTCCGCCGCAACGGCCGCCTCTTCTTCATCAAAGCCTCCTACCTCTTCCGCCGCAGCATCGGGAATTGATGAAGGCCGTGAGCCGTGAATCGTGAATCGAAACGTTGAGCGCCGCCCCGAGTTGGTGGATTCGAGCCGGGGCGGCGCTCGACGCGTCTTCACGATTCGCGATTCGCGATTGACGATTTACGGCTTTTCTTCTTCCTGTTATATTCCCACTTACCGTTTTTCTTTCCGCCTGTTCAAACGCAAAGGAGTCTGACCGTGAGGAGAACGATACGGCTGTCGGCCGCCCTCTTGCTGCTCGTCCCGGCGGTGCTGGCGCAGCGCCCGGCCGTCATCGCGCCCGGCGACAACCTCGTCGTCGAGGGCGTCCCCGCCATCCCGGCCGCGCTGGCCGAGGACGTACGCCGCTACACCGAGTTCCGCGCCGCCACACTCGCCGGCTGGCACCCCGCGCGCCGCGAGATGCTCGTCGGCACGCGCTTCGGCGACACCAACCAGATTCACCGCGTGAAGTTCCCCGGCGGCGCGCGCGCCCAGCTCACCTTCTTCCCCGAGCGGGCCGGCGGCGGCTCCTACCGCCCGAAGACCGGCGACTACTTCGTCTTCAACCGCGACACGGGCGGCAACGAGTTCTTCCAGTATTACCGCTTCGACATGGCGACCGGCGACGTGACCCTTTTGACCGACGGCAAGTCGCGCAACACCGCCTCGGTCTGGTCGAACGGCGGAGAGTGGCTCGCCTACAGCTCGACGCGCCGCAACGGCAAGGACTCGGACATCTACGTCGTCAACCCCGCGCGCCCCGACACGACGCGCCTCCTCCTCCAGGTCGAGAGCGGCGGCTGGAGCGCGTCCGACTGGTCGCCCGACGACAGGCGGCTCCTCGTCACCGAGTTCGTCTCGGCCAACGAGAGCCACCTCTGGATCGTGGACTTCGACGCGCAGCGCGCCGGGGCCGCCGCGAAGACGCGCCTGACGCCGGAGCGTGGGGCCGAGCCGGTCTCCTACGCCGGCGCGCTGTGGTCGAAGGACGGGCGCGGCATCTACGTGGCGACCGACCGCGACTCGGAGTTCCGCCGCCTCGCCTACATAGACCTCGCGACGAAGCGGCACACCTACCTGACCGACCACATCAAGTGGGACGTGGACGCGTTCGACCTCTCGCCCGACGGCCGCACCATCGCCCTCGTGACGAACGAGGCCGGCGTCAGCCGCCTGCGCCTGCTCGACGCGCGCACCCGCAAAGAGAAGACGCCGCCGAGCCTGCCGGTCGGCATCATCACCAGCCCCGAATGGCACAAGAACGGCCGCGACCTCGGCTTCAACCTCTCCTCGGCGCGCTCGACCTCGGACGTTTACTCGCTCGACGCGCAGACCGGAAAGGTCGAGCGCTGGACGGAGAGCGAGCTGGGCGGCCTCAACCCGGCGAGCCTCGCGGAGCCGGAGCTGGTGCGCTGGAAGACGTTCGACGGCCGCGAGATCAGCGGCTTCCTCTACCTGCCGCCCGCGAAGTTCACGGGGCCGCGGCCCGTCATCATCAACATCCACGGCGGCCCCGAGGGCCAGGCCCGCCCCGGCTTCATCGGCCGCAACAACTACTTCCTCAACGAGCTGGGCGTCGCCATCATCTACCCGAACGTCCGCGGCTCCAGCGGGTACGGCAAGACCTTCCTCCGGCTCGACAACGGCTTCAAGCGCGAGGACACCTACAAGGACATCGGCGCGCTGCTCGACTGGGTGGCCTCCGAGCCGCGCCTCGACAAGGGCCGCGTGATGGTGACGGGCGGCTCCTACGGCGGCCACATGAGCTTCGCCGTCGCCACGCTCTACAACGACCGCATCGCGGCGACCCTCCCGGTCGTCGGCATCTCGAACCTCGTCTCTTTTTTAGAGAGGACGGAGGCTTACCGCCGCGACTTGCGCCGGGCGGAGTACGGCGACGAGCGCGACCCGAAGATGCGCGAGTTCATGACGAGGATCGCGCCGCTGAACAACGCCTCGAAGATCACCAAGCCGATCTTCATCGTGCAGGGCGGCAACGACCCGCGCGTGCCCCTCAACGAGGCCGAGCAGATGGTCGCCACCGTGCGGAAGAACAACACGCCCGTCTGGTACTTGATGGCGAAGGACGAGGGCCACGGCTTCAACAAGAAAAGGAACCAGGACTTTCAGTTCTACGCCACCATCATGTTCGTCCGCGAGTATTTGCTGAAGTAAAGCCGGGCAGGGGACGGAGCCGCGGGCGGGAGCGGGCGGGTCGTGGTTGCGCCACCGGGTCTTGAAGGCGTGACCCTGACCCGCC
>JALZHT010000296.1 GCA_030860645.1 Acidobacteriota bacterium | reverse complement strand
CCCGTCGCTCGTCCCGAGGTAGCCGTGCGTGATTTCGTCGAAGCCGGCGCTGGAGACGAGGGCCGAGGACTTGTCGGCGTCGGAGGCGACGAGCGCCCCGGCCTCGTCCCAGGCCGAGTCGTGCATGCCGCTGTTGTTCAGAGACGGGTCGTAGTAGACGTAGAGCCGCTTGCCCGGCCGCAGCGGGCGGAAGCCGACGCGGATCAGCACCGTGTGGCGCTCGGGGTCGGCGGTGTAGGTCTTGTTGATCGTGTAGGAGTTGTCTTTCGGGCGGTTGACCTGCCGGAAGGAGAGCGAGTCGGGGAGGGTCGGCATGAAGCCGTGCCCCATCTCCTCTTCGGTCTCGACGCGCCCGTCGCGTTCGTCGGCGACGAGGAGTTGCAAGACCTGCGTGTTCGCCACGTCCACCGTCGGGTAATAGACCTCGGTCATGACGCCGTCGCGGAGCGTGAACCAGACCTTCGACTCCAGCGTGTTCGACGTGCCGACGCCGTCCTTGCCGGCGCTCGGCCAGTGCGCGTCCTTCCCCGGCGCGCCGGGCGCGAGGTTGTTGCCGGTCTGCGCGCGCGCAGTGGCGGGGGGCGCGAGGAGCGCTAAGGCGAGGGCGGCGGCAATGATGTGTTGTCTTCTCATGCTTAACGTTGAGCGTCAGGCGAGTCAGGATTTAACACGGAGGGCACAGAGTTCACACGGAGCGCACAGAGAAAACCAATTGTCTTCTCTGTGCCCTCCGTGTGAACTCTGTGCCCTCTGTGTTAAAAGTCGGCGCATAGCCGAGGCCGTCAAGGAGCCTGAAAGAACCCGCACTTTGAAACGCGAAACTCGAAATGCGCAACTCGGAATTAACCTTTCCGCCGTCCGAGCATGTCGAAGCCGACGGCGGCGACGAGCACCGCGCCCTTGACGACGTACTGCGTCGCGTTCTGCACGCCGAGCAGCGACATGCCGTTGTCGAGGCTCGCCATGATGAGCGCCCCGAGCATCGCGCCGAAGACCGTCCCGCGCCCGCCCATCAGGGAAGTCCCGCCGATGACGCAGGCGGCGATGGCGTCCAACTCCATCAGGCTCCCCGCGTCCGGCGTGGCCGCCCCGACGCGCGCCGTGTGCATGAGCGACGCGACGCCGACGAGCGCGCCCAGCAGGCAGAAGGCCGCGAGGATGTGCTTGCGCAGCGAGATGCCCGAGAGGCGGGCCGCGTCCGGGTTGCCGCCGATGGCGTAGAGGTAGCGCCCGAAGGTCGTGTTCTGCGTCAGGAACGCGCCGAGCAGCGCCACGCCGAGGAGCACGATGACCGGCAGCGGCACCCCGCCCCGCGTGTTCATCATGTAGACGAAGACGACGATGAGCGCGGCCGGCAACGCGATGCGCGCGGCCGTCGCGCCGAGGCTCGGGACGGAGAGGCCGTGGCGGCGGCGCGCGCTGTTACGCCGCAGCGTGAGCCAGATGACCGCCGCGACGGCGAGCGCGGCCAGCGCGTAGCCGACCGACGGCGCGACCAAATCAACGCCTATCGCCCTGAAGGGCGCGAGGTAGACGGGCTTCGTCTCGCCGCGCGTGAGCCACAGGATGACGCCGCGCCACGCGAGCAGCCCGCCGAGCGTGACGATGAAGGCCGGGATGTTCGCGTAGGCGACGAGGCCGCCCTGGAAGGCCCCGATGGCGACGCCGATGACGACCGCCGCGACGAGCGACACGGCAAGCCCCTGATCCTGCGTCATCGCCGCCACCCCGCCCGCCAGCCCCACCACCGAGCCGACCGAGAGGTCGATCTGCCCCGCCACGATGACCATCAGCATCCCCACGGCCAAAACCCCCGTGACGGCCATCTGCTTGAGCAGGTTCGTGAAGTTGACCGGGTGGAGGAAGAGTCCGTAGGGGAACATCTCGCTGATGGTCTGCCACTGGAAGAAGACCCAGATGGCGACGAGCGCGAAGACCATCGTGTAGGCGCGCAACGTCTCGGTCGGGAGGCGGAAGCCGCCGAGGCTCGCCTGGCCCATGCCGACGGACGCCGCGGCGTCGGGCGGCGCGACGTCAACGTTCGCGGGCGGCCGGTCGGCGGCCGGCTCGTTTGCGGGACGACTCATATTCAACCTCAAAAGCCGTGAATCGTGAATCGTTAATGCAGGTTCGGTTTTCTCTACTTCCGCTTAGCGTTCGCGCGGCTTAATACTCGATCACGATTCACGATCCACGGCTTTTCATGCCGCGCGCCGCGCGTGGCCGGTGGCGCAGGCCATGACGGCCTCGGGCGTGGCGTCGGCGCGGCGGAACTCGCCGGTGACGCGCCCCTCGTGGAGGACGAGCACGCGGTCGGAGAGGCCGAGCACCTCGGGCAGCTCCGACGAGACGAGGACGATGGCGAGGCCCTCCCGCGCGAGCCGGTTGATGTGGCCGTAAATCTCCTGCTTCGCGCCCACGTCGATGCCGCGCGTCGGCTCGTCGAGGAAGAGGACGCGCGGGTTCGTCAACAGCCACTTGGCGAGCACGACCTTCTGCTGGTTGCCGCCGCTCAAGGTGCCCGCGACGGCGAAGACCGAGTTGGCCTTGACGCGCAAGTCCTTCATCGCGC
The DNA here is from genome assembly GCA_030860645.1 of Acidobacteriota bacterium. GTDB lineage: Bacteria > Acidobacteriota > Blastocatellia > Pyrinomonadales > Pyrinomonadaceae > QHXN01. Next base: position 2,279 of record JALZHT010000296.1, on the reverse strand, counting down.
GCCCGCCCGCGGCGGCCTCGGCGTCCACGTCCGTCACGAAGCGGCCCGACAGGCGGCGCAGGCCCGCCAGCGTCATGTTGTTGAGGATGGTCTGTTCGAGGACGAGGCCGAAGCGCTTGCGGTCTTCGGTGACGAAGCCGAGGCCGGCGCGGATGGCGTCCGCAGGTTTTCTGATCGGCACGCGCCGGCCTTCGACGTAGACCTCGCCGGTCGTGCGCCCGGCGTGCGCGCCGAAGACGCCCATCAGGAGGTCGCTGCGGCCCGCGCCCATCAGCCCCGCGACGCCTAAGACCTCGCCGCGCCGCACGGCGAAGCTCACGCCGTTGACGAGGAGCTTGCCGCGCACGTTCGGGTCTTCGACCGTCACCCCGCGGGCCTCGAAGACCACGTCGCCGCGCTCGTGCGCCGCCTCGGGGAAGATGTCGCCGACCTCGCGGCCGACCATGCGCGCGATGACGCGCGGCTCGTCGAGCGCCGCGGTCTCGTCCGTCCCCACCGTGCGCCCGTCGCGCAGCACCGTGATGCGCTCGGAGATGCGGAAGACCTCGTCGAGCTTGTGCGAGATGTAAATCATGCCGACGCCGCGCGCCTTCAAGCCCCGTATGATGCGGAAGAGCGTTTCGACCTCGGCGTCGGTGAGCGCGGCGGTCGGCTCGTCGAGGACGAGGATGCGCGCCTCCTGCGAGAGCGCCTTCGCGATCTCGACGAGTTGCTGCTGGCCGATGCCGAGCCGGCCGACCGGCGTTCGGGGGTCGAGCGGCAGTTGCAGCTCGTCGAGGAGCTTCTGCGCGCGGCTGTAGAGTTCCTCCCAGCGGATGACGCCGAAGCGGCGCGGCTCGCGGCCGAGGAAGATGTTCTCGCCGATGGAGAGTTCCTTGATGAGCGAGAGTTCCTGGTAGATGACGGCGATGCCGGCCTGCTCGGCCTCGCGCACGCGCGCGAAGCGGCGCACCTCGCCGCCGATGCGGATCTCGCCGCCGTAGGTGCCGTGCGGGTAGACGCCGCCCAAGACCTTCATCAGCGTCGACTTCCCCGCCCCGTTCTCGCCGACGAGCGCGTGCAGCTCGCCCGCCCGCAGGTCGAAGCTGACGCCGTCGAGCGCGCGGACGCCGGGGAAGGTCTTCGTGATGCCGCGCATCTCCAGGAGCAGAGAGCCGGCGGGAGGTTGTGTGCTCACCTCGCCCTCACGAAGAAGAAGGCAGAAAGCAGAAGGCAGACGGCAGCTAATGCGTGGCTGCCTTTTGCTTTCTGCCTTCTGCTTTCTGTTACTTGAGGCCACTGGTCGCGCGGCACGTCTCTGTAAACGTCTTCGAGCTTGTGGTAGCCGTCCTTGACGACGGTGGCGGCGAGGTTGTCCTTATCAACGGCGACCGGCTCGTGGAGGATCGAGGGCACGTCGATGCGGCCGTTGTTGATGCGGTCGGGCGCGTTCAGCGCCTCGCCGCGCGCGAGCTTGACGGCCGAATCTACGGCGCTGTCGGCGAGCGGCTTGATGGCCTTGTAGACCGTCATCGCCTGCTTGCCCGCGGCGATGCGCTGGCAGGCGTCCTTCTGCGCGTCCTGCCCCGTGACGAGCACCTTGCCGACGAGCTTCGCCGACTCCAGCGCCGAGATGGCCCCGCCGGCCGTCCCGTCGTTCGAGGCGATGACGGCCTGGATGTCGCCCCCCGTCCGGGTGATGGCGTCTTCCGTGATGCGCAGCGCCTCGCTCGCCAGCCACTCGCGCGCGAACTGCTCGGAGATGATCTTCACGTCGCCGCGGTCGACGGCCGGCTTGAGGACGTTCATCTGCCCCTTGCGCAGCAGCAGGGCGTTGTTGTCGGTCTGCGAGCCGCCGATGAGCACGTAGTTGCCCTTCGGCACGCGGTCGAGCGCGTAGCGGGCCTGCATCTCGCCCATCTTCTCGACCTGGTGCGAGACGTAGAGGTCAGGCTCCGAATTCTTGATGAGCCGGTCGTAGCTGATGACGGGCACGCCCTGTCGGTGCGCGCGCTCGACGATGGTGGCGGCCACCTCGCCGTTGTGCGGGGCGACGATGAGGACGTGGACGCCCTTCGTGAGCATGTCGTCGGCCTGGCTGATCTGGCGCGCGTCGTCGCCGTTGGCGACCGCCACTTCGAGTTGCGCGCCGACCTCGGCGGCGCGCGCGCGCACCAACTGCTCGTCGCGCTGCCAGCGCTCCTCCTTGAGCGTGTCCATCGAGAAGCCGATGCGGACGGGCTGGCCCGCGGCCACGGTCTTCCGCTGGTAGCCGCCGCCGGCCGTGCCGCCCCCGCCGC
>JALZHT010000295.1 GCA_030860645.1 Acidobacteriota bacterium | reverse complement strand
GGCCGACAGCGCATCCTCCGCACCTCGCCACTCACCGCAGTCCCCTTCGTCTGCCGCACCGACTGCTGACGCGCACGGCGCGCGGGGCCGGGCGCGGGCTGATGCCGACTCGCGGGAGAATCAAAGGCGGCGGGACAAGCCGCGCCGCCGCAGGCCCGCGCCGCGAAAAAACATTCCCGCCGCTTGACAGGAGCGCCCGTCCTCCTTTATCGTCCGTCCCCTTGCGCCACGTCCCGGCGTCATCAAGAAGTCACAGACCTTCATCCTTCTTTGGCCTCACTTCAGCGATCCGAGGAGTTGTAATGCGTATCCTGCGCTTTCGCCGGCCGGCGCGCCGGCTGATCCCTCTCGCCCTGACCGTCCTCGCCGCGGCCACCCTCGCCGCCAACGCGTTGCCGACCCCCGACCCCGCCCCGGCCCCGCCGCCGGCGCAGGCCGAGGCCGAGGCCGAGGTCATCACCCTTACCCCGACGGGGTTCGAGCCGGCGGAGATTTACCGCCCGGCCGGCCGCGTCCTGCTCGCCGTAGACAACCGGAGCGGCGAGGAGGAAGTCGTGCTGCGGCTCGAACACGAGGACGGCGAGCGCGTCCACGAGGGCCGCGCCTCGCGGAGCGCGAACGCCTTGAGGAAGGCCGTCAACCTGCGGCCCGGCGTCTACACGCTCGCGGAGGCGAACCACCCCGAGTGGCAGTGCCGCATCACGATCACCCACTAGCCGGCGGCCGCGCTCACGCACCCCGCCTCACGCGCGGCCGGCCGGCCGCGCCCGAAGAACACTTCAGCATCAGCCGGTCACGCCATGATTAAACTCCTCGCCGAAGTCGCCCGCCGCGTCCCCACGGCCCCGCGCCTCGCGTTCTCGCTCCTGATCTGCTGCGCGCTGCACGGGGCCGCCGCCGCGCAGACTTCGAGGCCGACCGACGGCTCGACCCCGCTCGCCCTCTCGGCCGGGACGCCGGCCGGCTCCTACACGCTCTCCGGCTTCGACAACGTCAACCTCTACAACGGCAGCCTCAACGTCCGCCTCCCGCTCGTCTCCGTCGGCGGGCGCGGCGGGGCCGGCCACACCATCACGCTCCCCGTCGAGCGCGACTGGATGGTCGAGAAGGTCGTGGACGATCTAGGCAACACCTACCACTACCCGGTCGACGGGCGCGAGGAGGCGCTCAGCCCCGGCTACGGCCCCGGCGTCATGCACGTCCGCTGGGCCGGGGTGGGGAACGTGGCGTGCCCCATCGACCCGAACGTGGAGGGGCAGGAGTACCGCTACGTGACGGCCTCGACCCGCCTCTCCTTCACCGGCCCGGACGGGACGGAGATGGAGCTGCGCGACGTGCCCACCGGCGGGGCGGCGCAGAACACCGGCTCGACCTGCCCCCTCCAGGGCTTCAACCGCGGCCGCGTCTTCGTCAGCGTCGACGGCTCCGGCGTCACCTTCATCTCCGACGGCGACATCCGCGACCCCGTCCGCATCGGCTGGCCCGCCAGCGACCACGTCGTCTACGGCGAGCTGAAGTTCCCCGACGGCACGGACTACCGCATTGACCGCGGCCTCGTCACCTTCATCCGCGACCGCAACGGCAACAAGGTGACGTTCGAGTACGTGAGCAACCGCCTGACGGCCGTCACCGACTCGCTCAAGCGCCGTGTGACCATCGCCTACAACGTGGCCGAGGGCGCGCCCTACGGCACCTGCGACCGCATCACCTACGAGGGCTTCGGCGGGGCCGACCGCGTCGTCCGCGTCTCGAAGGTGCCGCTCGCCAGCGCCCTGCGCGCCGGCTACGGGCTGATGACGTGGTCTTACCTCTTCCCCGGCCTCCAGGGGAGCGTCTCCACCAACTACAACCCGACCGTCTACTCGGCGGTGTGGCTGCCCGACGGCACGCGGCGCTACCAGTTCCAGTACAACAGCCACGGCGAGTTGGCGCGCGTCGTGCTCCCGACGGGCGGGGCCTTCGAGTACGACTACGCGCCCGGCACCACGAACGGGTACGGCAACGGGGTCGTCTTCCTCAGCGCCGACCCGCAGATTTACCGCCGGGTCGTGGAGCGGCGCGTCTACCCGGACGGCTCGACGCTGGAGAGCCGGATGACTTACTCGCGGCCCGAGACCGAGACCTCGCCGTGCTGCGACGTGACGACGCTCGGCTACGTCGACGCCGAGACGCGCTCGGCCGCGGGGGCGCTGCTCCAGAAGGCGCGCCACTACTTCCACGGGCCGGGGGCCGCGCCGTCGCTGAGCAAGCTGCCGACGGCGCTCACCCCCTGGCAGGACGGCCGGGAGTACCGCACCGACACCTTCGACACGAACGGGACGACCGTGCTGCGGCGGAAGGCGGACACCTGGGCGGCGGGCGGCGGCCCCTACATCAACCCGCGCGTGACGGAGTCGGTCGCGACCGTCGAGCCGGCCGCGGCCAACCGCGTCTCGAAGCAGACCTTCGCCTACGACCAGTACAACAACCGGACGGACGTTTACGACTACGACTTCGGGGCCGGCGCGGCCGGCGCGCTCATCCGGCGCACGCACACCGACTACCTCGTCACCAACCCGGTCAACAGCGCCGACTACACGACCCAGGCCGTCCACCTGCGCGCGCTCCCCGCCCGCACCTCCGTCTACGACGCGGCCGGGGTGGAGAAGGCCCGCACCACCTTCGAGTACGACAACTACGCGACGGACGCCGGTCACGCGCCGCTCGTGGCCCGCGCTAACATCAGCGGGCTGGACGCCGCCTACACCACCGGCTACCTGACCCGCGGCAACGTGACGCGCGTCTCCCGCTTCCTCCTCCCGGCCGGCACCTCCTTCTCGGGGCACGCCCAGTACGACGTGGCCGGCAACACGGTCAAGGCCATCGACCCGCGCGGCTTCGCGACGACGTTCGACTTCACCGACCGCTACGGCGCGCCGAACGGCGAGGCGCGCGCCAACACGGCCCCGGCCGGGCTGGCCGGGCAGGTGAGCGCCGCGATGGCGACGCGGGTGACGAACGCGCTGGGGCACGCCTCCTACGTGCAGTTCGACTACCACACGGGCCGGCCCGTCGACGCCGAGGACGCGAGCGGGGCCATCTCGACCGGCCACTACAACGACGCGCTCGACCGCCCGACGCAGGTGGTCACGGCCGCCGGCACCACCTCGCAGCGGCAGACGACCTTCACCTACAACGACGCGGCCCGCACCGCCGCCACGACGAGCGACCTCGCCGCCTACGGCGACAACCTCCTCAAGGGCGAGGTGCTCTACGACAGCCTCGGGCGCACCTCCGAGACGCGCCAGTACGAGACCGCGGCCAACTACATCGCCACGCGCAGCGCCTACGACGCGCTCGGCCGCGCCTACAGCGTCTCGAACCCCTTCCGGCCGTGGCAGAGCGAAACCCCCGTCTGGACGACCACGCAGTTCGACGCGCTCGGCCGCCCGACGGCGGTGACGACGCCCGATGGGGCGAAGGTGACGACCGCCTACAGCGGCCTCCTGGTGACGGCGACGGATCAGGCCGGGAAGCAACGCCGCAGCGAGTCGAACGCGGTCGGGTGGCTCAAGACGGTGACGGAGGCCCCGAACGACGCCGCCTTCAACTACCTGACGAGCTACCAGTACGACGTGCTGGGGAACCTCCGAACGGTGACGCAGGGGGCGCAGACCCGCACCTTCGTCTACGACTCGCTGGGCCGCCTGACCTCGGCCGCCAACCCGGAGAGCGGGACGACCACCTACCAGTACGACGCCTCGGGCAACCTCACGCAGAAGACCGACGCGCGCGGCGTCACGACCACCCTCACCTACGACGGACTGGGCCGCCCCGTCTCGAAGACCTACCAGAACGACACGAGCGGCACGCCCGCCGTCAACTACTTCTACGACGCGCAGGCGCTGCCGGCGGGCGCGCCCGCCTTCGACCGCGGGCGCTCGACGGGCCGCCAGGTCGCCGTCACCTACGGGGGCGGGAGCGCCGGCACCTACCGCGGCTATGACCCGCTCGGCCGGGTCGTGCGGCAGGTGCAGCAGACCGACGGCGTCAACTACCTCGCCGAGGCCGCCTACAACCTGGCGGGCGCCGTGGCGAGCGAGACCTACCCGGCCGCGCCGGGCGCGGCCGACCGCCGCACCGTCAGCTACTCTTACGACAACGCGGGCCGGCTCTCGGCGCTCAACAGCCCGGCCACGACTTACGCCGCCGCGGTGAGCGCCACCGCCATCGGCTACAACTCGCACGGCGGCCTCAAGACGGAGACGTTCGGCAACGGCCTCGTCCACACGGTCGTCTACAACAACCGGCTCCAGCCGACGCAGATCAGGCTCGGGACGGCCGCCTCGCCCTCGTCCGTCCTCGGTCTGACCTACAACTACGGGACGACGACGAACAACGGCAACGTCCTGAGCGTGGCCTACGCGGGCGGCGGCCTGAGCTACACGCAGACGTTCGGCTACGACGCCCTGAACCGGCTGACGACCTCGCAGGAGACGGCGGGCGGCGTGACGAGTTGGTCGCAGACGAACGGCTACGACCGTTACGGCAACCGCTGGGTGGTGCTGGCCGGCGGGGCGCAGTCGCTCGCCTTCGACGCGGCGACGAACCGCGTCACGGGGTGGGGCTACGACGCGGCGGGCAACTTGGCGAGCGACGCCGCGGCCAACTACGCCTACGACGCCGAGGGCCGGCTGAAGTCGGTCAACGGCGCGCCCGGCTACGCCTACGACGGCGAGGGGCGGCGGGTGAAGAAGACTTTAGGCGAGGCGACCCGCTTCGTCTACGGCGTCGGCGGGCAGTTGATAGCCGAGTACGACGCGGCGGCGGGCGGGCTGCGGCGGCAGGGCGTGCACGGGGCGGGCGGGCTGCTGGCG
>JALZHT010000294.1 GCA_030860645.1 Acidobacteriota bacterium | reverse complement strand
GGGGTCGGCGTCGGAGTAGGGGTCGGCTTCGGTGTCGGCGTAGGAGTCGGCGTAGGAGTCGGCGTGGGCGTGGGCGTGGGCGTCGGCGTCGGCGTCGGTGTTGGTGTCGGTGTTGGCGTCGGTGTCGGGGTGGGAGTAGGAGTTGCAGTCGGGGTTGGGCAGGGGGGCGGCGTGGCACCGGCGGGCGTGAGCAGGAAGGCGCGTGTGTGGCCGCCGGGGTTGATGCCGATGCCGACGATCTGGCCGATGTCGTTGATCGAGCGCGCCTCGGTGAACGTCCAGCCCGTGCCCGGCGCGAGGTCGTTGAGGTCGGTCATGCCGGCCGCGGTCGTGTAGATGAAGGCGTGGGTAACGCCCAGCGCGGCCTCCGCCCACCCGACCGCCACGCCGTTATTGTTAATGCCCAGGGCCATGCTGCGGGTGCCGCCGAGCGTACCCATGTCGAGCATCCCCGTCGAGGCCGACCAGTAGAAGCCATGCACGGGCGGGCTGGCGTCGCCCGTCGACAGCGCCGACCAGCCGACCACCTCGCCGGACTCGTTGATCTTGTAAGCGATGCTGAACGCGCCGGTCCCGAGCGTGCCGAGGTCGGTGGGCGTCGCGCCCGTCAGGAGGAAGGCGTGGGTCGGCCCGTTGGCCGTCTCCGAGGAGCCGACGATGTGGCCGGCGTCGTTGATCCCGTAGGCAAAGTTCGACTCGCCGCCGAGGGTGGGGACTGCGCGCATCCCGCCCGCGCTGTCCCAGACGAAGCCGCGGGACGAAGCCGCGTCGCCCGACACCACGGCCTCCGAGACGCCGACCACCCGGTTGGAGCTGTTAATGTCGAAGGCGTCGGCCGTGTCGCCGCCGAGCGTGCCGAGGTTAAGCTTGCCCGTCGCGGCCGACCAGAAGAAGGGGAGCCGGGCGCTGTTGATGTTTTCGGCGCTGCCGGCGGCGTTGCCGGAGTCGTTGACGGCGGCGGCCGCGCCGTTGTTGCCGCCGAAAGTCCCGAGGTCGGTCATCTTGGGCGTCGACGAGTCGTTCCAGAAGAAGGGGTGGCTCGCCCCGTCGCCGACGACCGACGCCTCTCCGACCACACGCCCGCACGAGTTGATGCCGAACGCCTTGCTCTGCGTGCCGCCGAGCGCGCCGAGGTCAGTCACCGTGTACTGGACGGCCTGGGCGCGGCCGCGGCGCGGGGCGACCGAATTGACGAGGGCAAAGACGACGACGAGGCACACGACCGGCCAGTGCCATTTCCTGAGGTAAAGCATGGAGGATTTCTTCACTGTCGGTTGACGAATAAGGAAACAGTGCCGGAAACGTGGGCGAAACGGAAAACAGGGAAGGCGACCGGGCCAAAGTCGCGCCGTCAGACGCACCGGCCTATGATGAATTTAAGACGGTCGGGGTTGGTAAGTCAAATGGGTGGGAAAGTTTCGGGTTCCGGGTTTCCAGTTAAGGACTTGTCTTCAACTCGAAACCCGGAACCCGAAACTATCTCCTAGCGACTGGCCGTGATCGCCTCGTCGAAGATTTCGAGGGCCACGTCAACATTCTCCTTCGAGAGGACGAGGGGCGGCGACCAGCGGATGGTGTTGTGGCCCGCGCCGAGGACGATGAGGCCGCGGCGGTAACACTCGACCTCGACGCGGTCGCGCAGCTCGGGCGCGGGGGCCATCGTGTCGCGGTCTTCGACGAACTCGACGCCGACCATCAGGCCGAGGCCCCGCACGTCGCCGACGCAGTCGTGCTTCTGCATCAACTTCCGCAGGCCGGCTTGCAGGTACGCGCCGACTTCCGCCGAGTTGGCGACCAACTCGCGCTCCAGCAGTTCGATGGTCTTCAGGGCGGCGGCGAGGGCGACGGGGTTGCCGCCGAAGGTCGAGGCGTGCGCGCCCGGCTTCCAGTCCATCAGATCGGCGCGCGCCACGCACGCGCCCATCGGCATCCCCGACGCGATGCCCTTCGCCAGCGTGATGATGTCGGGCTTGAGGTCGTAGTGCTCGCAGGCGAACATCTTGCCCGTGCGACCCATCCCCGACTGCACCTCGTCAACGATGAGCAGGATGCCGTGCTCGTCGCAGATGCGCCGCAGGCCGTCGAGGAACTCCCGCGGCGCGGGCACGTAGCCGCCCTCGCCCTGCACGCACTCGACGACGATGCCGGCGACCTCCTCGGGCGGGGTCGTGGTCTTAAATAAACGGTTCTCGATCCAGTCGAGGACGGCGGCGCTGGCGGTCGGCCCGTCCGTGCGCGCGCCGGTGAAGGGGTGGCGTAGGACGTTCGGGAAGGGGACGTGGGTCACGTCGAGGAGCTGGCGCTTGAAGCCGCGGCGCTGCGCGACCTTCGAAGAGGTGAGCGAGAGGCTGCCGAGCGTGCGCCCGTGGAAGCTGTTGAAGAAGGCGATGAACTTCTCGCGCCCCGTCGCGTGCATGGCGAGCTTCAGCGCCGTCTCGACGGCCTCCGTGCCGCTGTTGGCGAAGTGCGTCCTGGTCGGGCTGGGGACGGGCACGATCTCGTCGAGCTTGCGGGCCAGCTCCGGCATGTGGCGGTAATAAAAATCGGTGCCGCACATGTGGATGAAGCGGGCGGCCTGCTCCTGGATGGCGCGGACGACCTCGGGGTGACAGTGGCCGGTCGAGCAGACGGCGACGCCGGCGTTGCAGTCGAGGAAGACGTTGCCGTCCGGGTCTTCGACCCACACGCCAGAGGCTTTCTCGGCGGCGAGCTGGTAGCCGGGGCGCGGGTACGACGGCGTGACCCAGTGCGCGTCGGCCTCAACGATCTCACGGGCCTTCGGGCCGGGCAACTCAGTCTTGATCTCCGGTCTCTTCGGAGGCGCAACGGTAGACATAAACTTCTCTCCTTTCGGAAGGCGCGAGGGGACGAGTCTGAATGCGGAAGGGAATAACGCGAAGGGAGGGGCGGCCGCTAGTCCGCGAAGAGATTGGCGCGGGCGTCGAGCGGGCGGAAGTGGATGAGCGGCGACATAGGAACTCAGTAGACAGTAGAAAAAACATTCGTTGGCGAATCGTTAGGGTGTCAGCATCAGCGTAGTCGGCGTGGAGCCTATAGGCTACTGACTACTGTCTACTTGAATCTTAGCACTACGCGCCGCGCCGTTTCCAGCGGACGCCGTCGCGGGTGTCTTCGAGGGTGATGCCGCGCGAGGCGAGCTGGTCGCGGATTTCGTCGGCGCGGCGGAAGTCGCGGCGGTGGCGCGCCTGCTGGCGCTCGTCTATGAGCGCCTGGATGTCGGCGTCGAGCAGTTCCGCCTCGTCGCGGCCGAAGACGTTGAGGACGGAGTTGAAGCGCTCGACCGCGTCGAGGATGTCGCGGCGGTCGTCCTCGCGCAGCGTGCAGGCGTCGAGCGCGCGGTTGGCCTCGGTCTTGAGGCTGTGGACGGCGGCCAGCGCCACCGAGGTGTTGAGGTCGTCGTCCATCCCGGCCTCGAACTCCTCGCGCGCGCGCGTGACCGCGCCGCGCAGCTCCGGGTTCGAGCCGGCCTCGGTCTTCGCCTCTTTCAAACGCGTGCGGAAGTCGCGCAGAGACTGCACGGTCTTCTCCGCCCCGCGCAGGCCCTCGAAGGTGAAGTTGAGCTGCTTGCGGTAGGGGACGCTGAGGAGCAGGTAGCGGACGGCCGCGGGGTCGAAGCCGCGCTCGCGGAGGTCGCGGAAGGTGTAGAAGTTGCCCTTCGACTTCGACATCGTCTCGCCCTCGACCTTGAGGTGCTCGGCGTGCAACCAGTAGCGCGCGAACGGCTTCCCCGTAGCGCCCTCGGACTGCGCGATCTCGTTCTCGTGGTGCGGGAAGACGAGGTCGACGCCGCCGGCGTGGATGTCGAAGGTCTCGCCGAGGTGCTTCATGGACATCGCCGAGCACTCGATGTGCCAGCCGGGGCGGCCCTCGCCGAGTTCGGTCTCCCAGGCCGGCTCGCCCTCCTCGTCCTTCGCCTTCCAGAGCGCGAAGTCGCGCGCGTCCTCCTTCTCGTAGCGGTCGGTGTCGACGCGCTCGCTGCCGCCGACGATGTTGCCCTCGAAGTTGATCTTCGAGAGCTTGCCGTAGTCGGGGAACGAGCTGATGCGGTAGTAGTACGAGCCGTCCGAGCGGTAGGCGTGCCCCTTCGCCTCCAGCCGCTTGATGAGCTCGACCATCTCGGGGATGTGGCGCGTGGCGCGCGGGATGATGTCCGGGCGCTCGCAGCCGAGCGCGTCGAAGTCCTCCCAGAGCGCGGCGATGTAGCCGGCCGTGTAGTCGTCGAGCGAGAGGCCGCGCGCCTGCGAGAACTTGATGATGCGGTCTTCCACGTCCGTGATGTTCATCACGTGCGTGAGGCGGAAGCCCTTGTACTTGAGGTAGCGGCGTAGCGTGTCGGCGAACACGCCCATCGTGCGGAAGTTGCCGATGTGCGCGTAGTCGTAGACGGTCGGGCCGCAGACGTAAATCTTGACCTCGCCCTCGACCAGCGGGCGGAACTCTTCGAGCCGTCCGGAGAGAGTGTTGAAGAATCTGAGCATCGGGCGGAGCTATTCAGGGAGCACGAAGTTGTAGGTGATACGCCCCGCCACCTTGACGGGCCGGCCGGAGAGCAGCGTCGGCGTTAACCGCGCCTCGCGCGCGGCCCGGACGGCGGCCTGTTGCAGCAGCGGGTGGCCGCTCTCGGCGTTGGCCGAGACGACCCGGCCGCTCTCGTCAACGACGATGAAAACGACCACCGTCCCCTGCGCCCGCGCGGCCCTGGCGATGGGCGGGTACGCGGGGGCGGGCTTGCTGATCGCCTTACCGTTGAGGACGCCGCCGTTGACGGCGGCACTCGCGGGGCGTTCGTAGACGGGCGGGGGCGGCGGCGGCGGCCCGTCGGCGCTCGGCCCGGCGACGAGC